>NZ_JADYXN010000002.1:0-270938 GCF_015864285.1 Pseudoalteromonas sp. NZS100_1 | reverse complement strand
GAAATCGAAAGATTGAGTCATGTGTCACTCCTGTTTTCTTAATAATACTGAAATGACACAGATTTCTAAACACTACCGAAAAACGTGTTGATAGCTAGGCAAAAAATTCGCTATTTGGTTGTTCTCGGCAATTGCTCCTGCGTTGCTCTTCCTTCTGCATCCATGCAGTCGTAAATGAAAGTTTTTTAACACAGGTAGCGACACGTTTAGCCCCGCAAAATGATTAAGTATTATTGCGGATTGGTATTAGGTGCAGTAAATTTACTGCACCTAATTAATTTAAACTGTTTCGATTAGTATTGATAACTTAGCCCTACACCACCCCAAAATATATTTCGAAGTGTCTCGTCACCTACAAAGCGTTTTTCATCTTTATTAACTGCAATGCTATAGCTTGTATATGTGTATAAGGCTAACTGATTAAAAAGCTGATACGACAAGTTTGCAGTAAACTTTACGTTGTTAATTCCGTTGTGCCCATCATTAACATACCCCGCATTAAACCCCACGCCCGATTGAATATCTACTGATAGTAAATCGTTAATATAAAAATCTTTTTTTACTGCCAGCTCCAAAAATGTACCGCTGACATCAAATGAATGATAAACACTACTTAACAACTGAATATCGTCTGCATAAAAATACGCAAAGTCGAGGCTTAGCTCATTATCGTGAGCATCAATGCCTTCTTCACGAGCTTTAATATAGTTATAACCTACATACATCTCTATCCGCTCAGATAAGTGAGCGGTATAAATAGCATTTAAATTAAGCTCTGAATAATCACTACTAATACCTTTTGCCGCCCAAGGGATCACCGCAAAGTTTTTATAATTAAACTCAGTAGCAATTGATGTAATACCATTACCGGCAAGGTTATCTCGACCTTCGGTTACATATCGGCTTTCCCATAATGGGTGGATATGTAAATCAAACTCTTTATTTTTATAATTTACGTCAGTATTAGTATGCTTAATATTTCCGCCTACACCCACTTCAAGCTCTTGATAGTGCTCTTGTGTTTTTGCTTGTGCGTAAGCTGTATTTACTCCCGCTAGAGTCGTAATAACAAATACATATTTTAAATAGTGAGTCATTTATTAAGTCCAAAACCATCATAAATGGTAAAAAGTGGCGCATAGTATTGTTATAAAACGTATTAGCGCAATAAATGGATGCACATTTATTGTTTTATTTATTAGATTTTAAAGTATTTACTAAGTATTACCCATAAACTACAAGTTGCAATTAGCTCGGATTTCAACCAACAAACCAAAGCTATATACGCACCGAGCAATGCTCTAGCTGGTACTTAATTTAATAGTTAAAATGATAGTTATAGTACTCACGGTGAGGTGTTCCCTATTGCAAAAACAGGAAAGTATAAGTAGGAAGTGTAAAAAAGTGCGGTAAAGGGGAAAACTATAAGCAGCAATAATTCATTAAGCTGCTTATTATTCTTAAAATAATTAACCTAATTTGTTAGCCAGTTTAGTGACTCAAATAAGCCATAACGGCAATGAGTGCAAAGTAAAAACAAAAACCGAGTAAGAAGATTAAGTCGACTCTTCTAGCTTTACTCGCTTTATAAGATGCAAAATCCTTAAACTCGCTTTTATACTGCCCAAACGTTACCACTTTTACTAGCAGCCACCCGGTCGAGTAAAACAAAAAGCTCAAACCCGTTTCAACTATTAGCCAAATAAAAATTTCAAACGCAATACTCATAATTTATATCCATTACTTTGCTATGAAAAAACTATATCAATTAGTTATTTAAATTGCAGCCGATTAAGCTAACTAAGGTGTAACAGTAAATTTCGTTAAACCTATTAGTTGTCCTGACTCAGTAATGACTTTAACTTGCCATTTACCAACAGAGTCTTTAGGAAAGTTTACCTTGTGAGTCCATGCTCTATAACCAAGTTCTCTCCCACCGTTTATATTTAACGTAATTCGATCAACCTCTTTTTTATTATGTATCCATACATGAAATATTTTTTCGTTTAAACCTCTTGGCGCTTTAACAGCCGTCCAACTATATAAACCTTGATGGTGTAGCGTATAAGAATCTAACTGCTTAATGCTCCCTACAGGCTTTTTATGCTGTAAATCAACCTCATGAGCTAACGTAATATCGGTTAATCGCAGTGCTGCAGGCGGCACGTAGCTTCTTAATTGCCAAATAGACGCGCTTAAGGCACATAAAATCACTACAAGAATAGGAAAACGCCACCAGCGTGCATTAGGCATTAAATTGTTTAAACTCGGTAGAGTAACCACTACAGCCGTTACAAGAGCTGCGGCTAAACTTTGGCTAGTAGTCAAATTTAATAAAATAGGCAGCGTAACAAGCAAAACAACGAATAAAGCAAAGTTATGAAAAACAGTAAATAACGTGCGGTTTCTGGCAAGTTTTTTGTAATAAAATGGGTCGATTACCGATATAAGTGCACACAAAGCAATGAGGGAAGTAAAAATTGCTTGAGGATGATCCCACTGCGTAACCGCTAAAAAAAATGGCAACGCAAAAAATAGGCTTTCTTGTTGCACCATTTGCAGAGCAAAACGCATTACATTAGGAGATACAGCCACACCAAATTTTTCTTCAACTTTGTCACGTAGCCAGTTATCAATAATCAGCCATAGCCAACTAACAAGCAAAAATATGGCAATAAATTGCGAAAAAGACTCTTTTCTATCTACCAGTGCAAAGCTAGCAACACCCGACAAAAATGACATCACAGCCAATAATCCAGGCCGCTTTTGCATTGCGCTTATAAATTTAGCAATTATATTTTTACAATAATCCATTTATGAGTATTTCCGTACGGGTATGTACTTTATTATTTTTATTCAGAATATGATTAGTTTAACCAAGTTTAAATGAACAGCAGATAGATGGGCTTAAAACTAGCCATTTAACAGTTGATTACAAAAACAGCGATTAAATAGCATCATCCTAAAAAGTAGGTTGTTTTTACTTATTTAAGCTCAGCGCAATTAAATAAAAGATCGGCATAGCGGTCCATTGGTACATTTATTAATTTTTGTAACGCGTGAGCTTTGGCCAGTAACTCATCCTGATTAATTGAAGGCATTGTATTATTAAAAGCAAAAACAATTTTATTACCGCCTTCAATAACAAAACTAAGAATTTTTCCTGCAAACTCTGTATCAAGCAGTTGGTCAAATACCTCTCTTTGCCCAACTTTGGTATGGCAAATATTAAGGACGAGTACACCATCAAAAGTGAGCGCATTTTTACAATCGCGTAAGTATGATGATTGCACTTGGTCTGACTCCATCCCCTCTGAGCTATATAAATCAGAAAAAATAACATCCGTTTTTATTTGCGTTTTTTTCATATAATTTGCAGCATCATCAATATGAATAAACAAACGCTCTGACACAGGAACTTCAAAATATTTTATAGCTATATCGGCAACGGCTTTGCGGTATTCAACGGTATGAATAGTCAGTTCAGGAAACGCATGATAAAGACTTTTTGCTATAGAGCCCGCCCCAAGCCCCATTATCATCGCAGTTTTTAAGTGCGGTATAAAAAAAAGCGCAGCCATCATCGCTTGCGTATAAGCTAAGCTTAACCCGTTAATATTATCTAATTTGATACAGCTTTGATAAATTTTCCCGTCAAAGCTGAGAATAAGATTCTTTTTTGTTTGATATACATATACAGGGCCATGCTCATCAGTAACTGATGCAATACAAGTGCCTTTGATATCCACGAATACTCGATAGGTGAGGTGATGAAAAATAAGTATAACTTACTTAACGTACTGACATTGTTATTA
Organism: Pseudoalteromonas sp. NZS100_1; assembly: GCF_015864285.1. Taxonomy (NCBI): domain Bacteria; kingdom Pseudomonadati; phylum Pseudomonadota; class Gammaproteobacteria; order Alteromonadales; family Pseudoalteromonadaceae; genus Pseudoalteromonas; species Pseudoalteromonas sp. NZS100_1. Next base: position 267,123 of record NZ_JADYXN010000002.1, on the reverse strand, counting down.
ATATGATTTATAGCGCTTTTATTAATACCTAAGTGCTATGCAGTTATTAAGAAGCCTGTTTACCTTTTAATACTAGACTAGCAGAAGTAACTACTTTTATAGCTAACTTAAGCTTAAATAGTCATAACATTTACTATAAACAACGATGTAAACAGCTAAAAGCTTAGCTAATACACTGTTATAGCTATAAAAAACTTCTTTGAATATTCCTCATGTTCAACATGAATAAAGTGCACACCGAAATAAAGGAAGTCTAAACGGCTGAACATCCATCCTTTATTTCTATCGATTCATGCTTAATTGTCATCAATTACTAAGCAATCACATCTAACAATAATGATTAATGAATATGACTCATGTTTTATGTGAAATTAAACCGTTTTTCTTCATATACCAATCAACGTATAAATTACTCATCCCTTAGCGCTAAACACTATTACTAACAACTTAAAGCCGCTGAATAACAAAACCAGCACAGTAAGTTGCAAGGTTAATAAAGCGCAGAGCATCAATCAGGTTTAAATTATAAATTGGATATAAACACGATGAAAAAAGATTTTACATTTAATATTAAGAGCGTTTCACTCGACGAAAATTATCATCCATCAACTAATACGCGTATCACAACCAACTTTGCTAATTTAGCCAGAGGTGAATACCGCAAAGCAAACTTGCGTAACGCCTTAAACATGATTAACAACCGTTTTAATGCCCTAGCCCATTGGGATAACACCAAAGGTGAGCGTTATGCTGTTGAGCTTGAAATTATATCTGTTGAGATAGGTATTGAAGACGGCGGCGAAAGCTTTCCATCAATCGAAATATTAAAAACAAATATTGTTGATCATAAAACTAATAAGCGCATTGAAGGCATTGTAGGAAACAACTTTTCATCGTATGTGCGCGACTACGACTTTAGCGTACTCCTACAAGAGCACAATAAAGGCAAGCCTCAATTTAGTATTCCAGATGACTTTGGGGTTTTACATGGCAAGCTATTTCAGTCATTCGTAAATTCGGATACATACAAACAAAACTTTAAAAAGCCACCGGTTATATGCCTGAGTGTGTCAGATAACAAAACCTACAACCGCACCGAAAACCAACATCCGGTACTTGGTGTTGAATACGAGCCAAATGAATCGTCTTTAACTGAGCAATACTTCAAAAAAATGGGCTTGCAGGTACGTTACTTTATGCCATTAAATAGTGCAGCGCCTTTAGCATTGTTTTTCTTTGGTGATTTACTGAATGATTACAGCAATCTTGAGCTTATAAGCACCATTAGTACAATGGAAACGTTTCAAAAAATCTACAGACCAGAGATTTATAATGCCAACGCAACAGCGGGTAAATCATATAAACCAAACTTAAAAAACTTGGATCATTCACTAACGCAAATTGTGTATGACCGAGAAGAGCGCGGCAAGTTAGCAAACGAGCAAGGCAAGTTTGCACAAGAGCATTTTATCAAGCCATACCAAACGGTTCTTGATCAGTTTTCGGCTAACTATCTTTCATAACAATTGATAGTAACGAGCATTAATAATAACTAATAATAACTAAAAATAACGCGCTTAACGCTACGTTTAATAATTAACTAAAATATACGGCATTATTTATTATGAAAAAATTATTACCAACCTCTACCGCGGGCAGTTTACCTAAGCCTTTATGGCTTGCAGAGCCAGAAACTCTTTGGTCACCTTGGAAATTACAAGGTGATGAATTAATTGAAGGCAAACACGACGCCCTACGTTTGTCATTATTCGACCAGCAACAAGCAGGCATTGATATTGTTAGCGATGGCGAGCAAACAAGGCAGCATTTTGTAACTACATTTATAGAGCACCTAAATGGCGTTGACTTTGAAAAACGTAAAACAGTAAAAATTCGTGACCGGTACGATGCAAGCGTACCCACCGTTGTGGGCCCTGTTAGCCGTCAAAAACCTGTGTTTGTCGAAGACGCTAAATTTTTACGCAAGCAAACCAAACAACCAATAAAATGGGCATTGCCAGGCCCAATGACCATGATCGACACGCTATACGACGACCACTATAAAAGCCGTGAAAAACTAGCGTGGGAATTTGCCATAATTCTTAATCAAGAAGCTAAAGAGTTAGAAGCCGCAGGCGTTGATATCATCCAATTTGATGAGCCCGCGTTTAATGTATTTTTTGATGAAGTAAACGATTGGGGAATCGCCTGTTTAGAGCGCGCAATTGAAGGGCTTAAATGCGAAACCGCCGTGCATATTTGCTATGGCTACGGTATTAAAGCCAATACAGATTGGAAAAAAACACTAGGAAGCGAATGGCGACAGTACGAAGAAGCATTCCCTAAGCTGCAGCAATCTAATATCGATATTATTTCACTAGAGTGCCATAACTCCCATGTACCAATGGATTTGCTAGAACTTATTCGCGGTAAAAAAGTAATGGTAGGCGCTATTGATGTAGCAAATCATACAATCGAAACGCCAGAAGAAGTAGCTAATACGCTACGTAAAGCACTGCAATTTGTAGATGCCGACAAGCTTTACCCGTGTACAAACTGCGGCATGGCTCCCCTACCTCACCATATTGCTAACGGCAAACTAAATGCCTTGAGCGCTGGGGCTGAAATTATAAGAAAAGAGTTATTAGATAAGAGTTATTAGATAAGAACTTGGAAAGTAGCTTTAAAATACAAATTGTAAACGATTACAGCTGGCGCATCATGCCATGATCAAACCTATAAACATGGTGCGCTAGTTAAAATTTACTAAAGAACAAAGTTTAGGTTAGATACTTAATTTTTTTTCATTAAAAAGCTCTAGCCTGTTTTTTGAAAAATCGATACCAGCTTGGTATTGAATAAAAAACGGAGAGCCTAATAAGCCATGTACTCCCTTTTCACCATCTGCTACTTGTACATGGTCAAGATTAAGTGATACAAAATCAGGACTCTCAAATAAGGCATTTCCTAATTCTATTGAATGAACTTCTATATCGCCCATATCGTGATCCGAAGTCCCCAAACCTGCTGCATTCTCAACATTGAGTGTTTCTTCAATGCCAAGCTCAATAAGACATGCACGGTCTAAAACAGATGATCCAGCGGCACTATCTAAAATAAAACGTAACGATTTACCATTAATTTTAGCTTCAATAATTTGGTGGCCTGTTTGTGATATTTCAAATTCAATTATAGTTTTGCCTTCAGATAAATTCATATACGTTCCTTGTTATAAAGTTTTTAAAATCTTACTTACTATTTTCAGCTTCCCACAATTAATAGCCAAATTTTACTAGTCGCCCACCTCAGCGCGTTTTGTTATGTAACGTTTATCACCTGAGGCTCAATATTTGTTAAAACATGAATGATTTCATTTGTAGTCATTACTGAATAATGAAACAGCTTATTGTTGTTTAAACTGAAAGTATTCGTTTTAGTTTGAGCATACTCCAATAAGCTTGAATCAGAATATACGCCGATGACGCCCAAATCACGGTTTTGATGATAGTCATGAAAATGGCTACTTTCATCATAAGTTTCGAATAAAACGGTATTTGTAAACACAACCATAAACCTTACGGGAGCATCATCTTCTAAATAAGTGATAATGTTCAGTGTTAGTAACCCATCCACATACGATAATTTGTCTAAGCTCCAGTCTTGGTAATTATTTGTGACTTCATCGATGGCAGTATTCATTGAATTACCTAACGAGCCTGTAGATTAACTCGTTTTTTATTTGTTTTTATTGATAAATAAACCATAGCTGAGTTCCTATTTTGGTTCAATCGATTACTGTATTTTTACGCAGAATATAAAGAAGTGTTTACTGTTGGTTTTAATTGGCGTTTTGAAAAGGATTACTGGTGTTTATGTGCAAAATTTAGGATGGGTGCCTTTGTTATTTCCTCTAAGAAAAGAACTAGATAAGTAAAGTCGGGTCTAAATCTACATACGCCCTACGATGAATCAACTTACCTAACTACATTGAAAAGTAAGGGATCACCGCTGTTAAAATTTGCGATGGAAAGAGAGCTTTAGCGCTTGCTGTCCACCTCAGGCCGTGTTGTTATATGTAGATTAATTCAAGTCTATTTCAGGGTGCTCTTTAATCCCGTACATTTTTTCCATTATTTTTAAGTAAAAATCTAAAGAGGGCATCTTCATTTCTTCACGCAGTTTATCTACATTAGTTTCATCTTCTATGGGGCTAAACACAACTTTACCTTCACTCACGTCAGCTTGAGTACCATAGATTTGTTTCTTTCCTTGTGCAATAAGAACTCTATCAGTTAAAAGAGCAACTTGTTGTCCGCTAACACCTTCGCCATTCAAATATGATTGCTTTAAATAAGGAAGCATTTTTACTTTAAATGCAACATCAGGTGAATGCTGAATGACTAAAAATGCTGCTCCAACTCCTTTAACTCCAACTAAATCTTTTGTTACCCAATGATGCTTTTTAATGATAGCTTTAAGTTTTCCTGTATTACTTTCATCTATTTTCATCATTTGTTCTAGGAGTGTTTTGGGCGGGTTTTGCCATCCAGCTTTTCCTATTTTGTTTCGAATATGTTGATCTTCAATTTCCATTTCAATTAGTTCTTTTTGCAGAGGAAGGTTAATTTCGGCAAAAGAATAAAAAGGTATTAGCAACAGTAAAAATAGGTAACGCATCAACTGAACTCTCCTTGTACATATAACGCCTCAAACAGAGGCTAAAAATTGTTGGGCAAAATAGCGAGGCTCGAGTAATGGCCAGCTGTTTTTAGTCCTACTGCTTTGCCTTGTTAAGTATACTTTAACGCAAAACCAGATATATAAATAATGTTGAAAATAAACCTTTTGAAAAAAGTATTAATCCAAACGATTTGGGATTTTTTGTACGGTTTACCATAAAGCCTTTAATATCTATTTGACCAAATTTAAAAGCAATAACATTATGAATAATCCAATGACCTGACAGAGCAAGTATTGCAACACTTGCCACTGAATCCCCATAACCTTCGACTTGCGGTGTTACAAATACTGCTACAAGAATAATCATTAAAAAGAATATGAGTGATATTTTATACGCTTTCTCATAACTCAATTTTGTACACCTAACGAGCCTGTAGATTAACTCGTTTTTTTATTTATTTTTATTGATAAATAGACCATAGCTGAGTTCCTATTTTGGTTCAATCTATTAGTGTTTTTCATAAAATTTAGGATGGGTGTCATGTTTATCTTTATTAGTATGGGTGTCATACTAATTATTAGCTAAAAAATCAGTGATTTTATCTGCACTTTTATCCAGCTTTTCTTTTTGTTTTAAGTCCTGAGTTATCAACTCTTCGCCCAGTCCATCTTGTGATTGGTGGCGTTCAATAATACGTTTGCTTGCGCGTTCTAGTTTTGCTTTTTTGCGACCTAGCTCATCGAATGTGCCGCTCCACTCTTTACTCGCATTGGACTTTAATTTACACCCATCAATGGCAAACATGTTGCGGCCTATCAAGTCTTCCTCATCACATATCATCAGCACTTGCGTAAAAAGCGGCTCAATCTGTTCATGCATTTTGGCCACGAATCCCGCTATTGATGTGTAATGCGGCTGAATATCCCCTGATACACTCATAAATAAAATGTTCGTTTCACACGCTTTAGCAATTCGGCGACTACTGATCAAACCATGTGCATAACCCAGTAAAATAATCTTTAGCATTACCGAAGGCGGATACGCAGCAGCGCCTGTTTTGTCGTTGTTATACCACGCGTCAAAGCCCGACAAGTCGAGTTTATTTTCGACAATATAACAAAGGGCATACTCAAAGGTGCCAGGCAAAATTTGCTCAGCGAAATTGATAGGAATGAATTTATTTTGACAGGATAAGTCAGGCTTGACTTCTCACCCAAAGAAAGAGCCATAACGATTTACCGTGAGTGAATAATATCTATTAGATCACAGCGAACGGATGGGTTCAAGGTTAAAAAGCAATCAATTTGAAATAGTAGAATACGTTCCTAAAAAGAGTAATTCTACAGCCTCAACTCCGCATTAAGCGGACAAAAATAGTGGGTTAAAATGTGTAGCGAAGCGAAACGTAACCCACTGTTTTTGTTTCGTTTAAATACCTTGTTATACGCTTAATCAATTAAAAATGCAGATTTAAGATCTTTTACAAAACTATATTGTCCAAATTCTTCAAAAAGTGAGCATGCAGTTTTCGCGGCTCTGTTCGCTCGCTCAACTTGTCCTATACTATCAAATGCTATAGCCAAATTATATTGAGTTAGTGCATGTAGTTTTTTGTATTTATCACTTACACCTTGATCTAAACAGTCCAAATAATGTTCAATAGCTTTATGTGGATTACCTTCTTCATAACAGAGCAAGCCAAAATTCATAACACAAGTTAGCTTATCTTTATCTGAAGTTTGATCGTCAAATGTTTCTTTTGCTTTAATTAAATATTCCCTATATTTATCTTTGTTATCTAGCAAACTATAGAAATTAGCTAAATTTCCATAATGTCTGCCTAGGTAGGTAGTAAGTTTTTTTTCACTTGATATTTCAACACCTTGCAGAGAATGTTTAATCGCATCATACAAAAAAACGTTATTTTTAGTTTTTTGATAAGCTGTTTTATATGAAATAGAAATATTTGCTAAGATACTCGACTCTGTAGATTTTATATCGTTTTTTTCTATTTCATCATTTACCTCAAGTGAGGTTATAGTATCCAAAGCTACAGTTAACACACTAATTGCTTCTTCATAATCACCTTGATTGTGGTAACAAGCGCCCAAATTATTCAAATGCTTTGCAGACCCAATATCCTTCTTTAATTCAATTGATAGTTCAGACGCTATTATTAAGTGTTCGATTGCTTCATCATAATCACCTAGGTTCTTATATAATACCCCTAAGTTTCCTTCTATAGGTTCGAGTTCTGAATTTAAAACTAGATCTTTTATAGCATTTAAATAAATAGATTCTGCTTCTTTGAGCTGCCCTAAGTTCATTAGATACAACGCATAAGAATTTATTATTTCAAAATCCTTATTAGAATTTTTATATGCAGTTCTGTAACAGGCAAGAGCTTTGTCTCTATTAACAAGTACATATAAATTAGCCGCTTTAAGTATCCCCTTTGAATATGAGTCTTTGTGTTTTTTTACTAAAAGCTCAATAGATTTTTCTGCATCTATTACATTACCTGTAACTATGCTTCTGTAGGTCTCTAATTCTAATGAGTCAGTACTCAGCTTTAAGTTGCATATTTCTTCTTTGATAATATCTCGAAGCTCTCCTTTTAGATGCTTAGTGTCTAACTGGATATTTAAATTAACATCTCCATCAGAAATGATATTCGTAGAGTTATCGCCTGATACAATTGACCTGCCCATTAGTCCTTACCTGTAATATTAATGTTAACATTCCCTTTAGATATTACATTATTAGAATCATTCCCCGATTTAATGCTAGAGCCTTCTGATGATGAAGCTTCTTTGACAGGCTTCTTTTTACGGTTTTTTATATACACAACAATTACAGAAACAATAGCAACTCCACAACCGCTAAATATCCATTGGATATTTTCTTGACTAATAATATTCATTTTTTATTAAACCTAATGTGGTAGAAATAAGTAGCTATAGCTGGCGCATAACGAGCCTGTAGATTAACTCGTTTTAAAATTTGTTTTATTGATAAACAAACCATAGCTGAGTTCCTATTTTGGTTCAATTGATTACTGTATTTTTACGCAGCATATAAAGAAGTGTTTGGTGTTGTTTAAATTGGCGTTTTGGAAGCGATTACGAGTGGTTGAGTGGTTTTATTTAGGTTAAAAGGACTTCCCCTTCTTAATGCATCGTGTTTTGCAGTTTTTCTATATTATGAACAAGGCAATACAGTTGCCATTGCGTATTAACTTTCGTTTGACCCCGTAAGGTCAATTTATTCATGCCCTTGTTGACGGTAATATTGCCGAACACGGGTTCAATACAGCCTAATCGCTTACTGTATTGTCGTCGTCCGATTGGGCTGTCTATTTTTACTTTCATTTTGTCTACATAGCTCAGCTTTTTGCGTGATTCATTATTTATAAACTGAACTTGTCGTCCCCTTTCTATCGGTGGTTTTCGCATGCATTGCTGCTGTAGCGGGCATGTTTTACAGTCTTTTAAGTAACCACAGAATCGCGTGTATTGCTGATTATGACTTTTTACATTAACCCCACTTCGCCACATATCATTACCTGCAGGACAATGGCAGGTTTGAGTTGCTTCATCATAATGAAAATCGTCTGAGGTAAATAAGCGTGGCTTGCCTTTACTGCGTTTTAGTCGGCGCTTTTCTTGCTCCGTTTCGTATGTTTCGCTGTCTTTAAACAGCGGATTTCGTTTTCTAAATTGATTATCCGCAATGTAGGTATCGAACCCGCTTTGCGCCATAAATTCGAGATTTGCTTCGCTGTTAAACCCACTGTCTGCGGTGAACTTAATCGTGTGATCGTCTTTGCGCTTGTCAGTGTTCAATTTATCAAGCTGCTGCTTTAATTGCTTAACAGCTGGCTGTAGGGTTTGTTGCTCACCCACTGAGCCCCACGCTTGAGCTTGCAGGATGATTTGGTGTTTATCGTCATTAATCGCGATGCCGTTGTAGCCTTGAATTGTGCCTTTTGAGGTGGTCATTTTCGCGCTGTCGGGGTCGGTGATATTACTTTTAACTGGCTTGCCTTTACTGCCTGTTTTTTCTTTGTGAGTGGCTAAGAACTCGGTGATTTTATCTGCACTTTTATCCAGCTTCTCTTTTTGTTTTAAATCCTGAGTTATCAACTCTTCACTCAGTCCATCTTGTGATTGGTGGCGTTCAATAATACGTTTGCTTGCGCGTTCTAGTTTTGCTTTTTTTCGACCTAACTCATCGAATGTGCCGCTCCACTCTTTACTCGCATTGGACTTTAATTTACATCCATCAATGGCAAACATGTTGCGGCCTATCAAGCCTTCCTCATCACATATCATCAGTACTTGCGTAAAAAGCGGCTCAATCTGTTCATGCATTTTAGCCACGAAGCCCGCTATTGATGTGTAATGCGGCTGGATATCACCCGACACACTCATAAATAAAATATTATGCTCGCAAGCCTTTGCAATCCGACGGCTACTAATTAAACCATGAGCATAACCCAGTAAAATAATCTTTAGCATTACCGAGGGTGGATACGCCGCCGCGCCCGTTCTGTCGTTGTTATACCACGTGTCAAAGCCCGACAAGTCGAGTTTATTTTCGACAATATAACAAAGGGCATACTCAAAGGTGCCAGGCAAAATTTGTTCAGCGAAATTGATAGGAATGAGTTTATTTTGACAGGATAAGTCAGGCTTATAGTTAGCCATAACAGTTTACCGTGGGTGAATAATATCTATTAGATCACAGCGAACAGATGGATTCAAGGTTAAAAAGCAACCAACCAAGAATAGTTGGATACGTTCCTAAAAAGAGTAATTCTACAGCCTCAACGCCCGCATAAGCTGCGGAGCATGTTGGACGCTTTTTTGCGTCAGTTTCTCTTAAGCAAAAAATCGGACAATGTGTAACGTCAGATTTAATGCGCTTGTTATGTGTAACTTGGAATAAAACTATCGCAATTAAAGCATAATTCGGCAACTATATTGACCGAGCTAACATTTGCCACTTTAGAAAAAGATGCGTCAATATCATTGCCACAATTAGGGCAAGTTTTAGTAAATACAGGCAACATAAATGTTGGTACTAATGCCGTATTACCCCCTATCTCTTGGGAAATTGAAGTTTTCTTACTAGCTTTCTCAAGATCTTTAAAAGGTACGCTTTTTCGCTTTTTATTTTCAGGATCGTTAATTATGACCATGTTGTTTGACAAGTTTTTAACTACGGAAAAGTGCCCACCTATATTATTTTCAAACGATAGGTGATTAATGACAGGCGCTATATTCCGAGAAAGACAAAATTCTAAGAAGGTACTTAGTGACGAATAACGAACGATCGAGCAACTGAAGTGATAGTTTTGCAAGTACTGGCCTAGTTTATAAGTTTTGCAATAGTCTCTATGTAACTCAGGACTTTTATCCTTTACATTTTCCCAGATGTCATCAATTTTTATTTTCTTCTTTTCGTAATACTTAATTATCATCGATAAACATGCCGCCCCACACTTAGGTGAGTTTTTCGGTTGAGGTATATAGGGGATATCAATTAATGGCACGAAGTATCCTTACACATAACGCTTTGCTAAGCGGCTAAAAATGGCTGGCTATAATAGCGAGGAACGAGCACAGCCAGCTGTTTGTGTCCGTTTAAGCAACTTGTTATATGCAAATTACTCTACACATTGAACCATTTGAATAGTCTTTTTGCTATTGAAAGCATTAAATATATACAAGTGTAAATAAATACTAAAAATACGCCAAAATAGGTTATTACTTGCAAGGTAGAAAAATTACTATTTCTTATAGGTACATTAACATCAACGCCCATCATTGCACCCAGCCAATATAATAAACCTACTGAGAATCCACTAAATAGACTTATTAATACGATGTAAATAGAAGATCTATAAAACCGCTTCTTCTTGCTAAAAACACCATCTATTCTGTAATTAAATTCTGAATTCAAAACTTGGATAGCCCTTTTGCACATAACAGCTTATTGAACGCCACTTTTGGGGTTTATAACACCCCAAAACGGCATATATTGCATGGCTCAATAATTCCACCAAACAACTTCAATGTAAACAAGTGATTACGTATGTTATAAAATTACCGTTGTTAAAATACACAAAACGACTTTTAATAATGTTATTGGACAAAACACAAGGCACTGTCTATACATACAGTTCACATTTGAAGTTGAATATTATTTATAAAATTTATCTTTTAACGATGATTAAAGAGCTTATGTATAGCAAGCTGTTTACAACAAAATACCAATGCCGTTACCAGCCCTTTTTCAAGATTATAAACTTCCCTATTTAAAACAAAAAAGCACAGCCCACAAGCGCCATGCTTTTTTAAATAAACCTTAATCCAGTTCGGTTTACAAACGAATCCCGCCGTCTATTTCAACCACGCGGCCGGTAAAAAAGTCGTTTTCGATTATGTATTGTGCGGTATGGGCAATTTCGTCGCTTTCGCCTAAGCGCCCTACTGGCGTTACTGCAAGCATACGTTGTTTGGCTTCGGGCTTCATGGCGTCGGTCATGGCGGTGCTTATTACACCTGGTGCAATAGCGCCTACACGTATACCAAAGCGGCCAAGTTCTTTAGCCCATGTGGTGGTAAGTGCCACTACGCCTGCTTTTGATGCCGCGTAATTTGTTTGGCCTATGTTACCTGCACGCGCTACGCTCGACATATTAACGATTACGCCGCCTTTGCCTGATTCAATCATGTGGCTTGCCGCTTCGCGCCCTGCTAAAAACACACCTGTCAGGTTTACATCAATCACTGATTGAAATTGCTCAAGAGACATTTTTTTAACGACTTTGCCGTCTTTAGCCTTTATAAACATGCCGTCGCGTAAAATACCGGCGTTGTTTATAAGCACGCCAATGTGGCCAAAATCACTGTTAATGGTATTAAATACGTTTTCTACTTCGCTTTCAGCGGTTACGTTTGCGGCATACCCTTTAATGTTGCCTGTGACACCTTCAAGCTGTGTGAGTTGCTCGCATGCTGTATTAAGAAGCTCTTGCGCCATATCTATTAAAGCAATGTTTGCGCCCATAAGTGCAAACTTTTGCGCCATTGCAAAGCCTAAACCTTGTGCGCCACCGGTTATTACTACCGTGTTATTTTTAATTTCCACGCGTTGCTCCTACTTAGAAAACAGTTTAAAAATGGCACTAAAATCATCACTACCTGCACCTTGGTGCTGTAGCATAGTGTATAAATTTTTAGCCATTGAACCCATAGGGGTTGATGAATTACTTTGCTGCGCGGCTTCCATAGCAAGGCCTAAATCTTTAGCCATTAAATCAACCATAAAGCCTGGTTTGTAATCGTTACTTGCAGGTGCGGTATCCATTACACCTGGGCAAGGATTGTAAAGTTCGAGCGTCCAGTTACGGCCAGAACTTGCGGTCATTATGTCGCTAAGTACTTTAGGATCTAGGCCGTTATTAATACCCATTTGCAGTGCTTCGCTGGTGCCTGCCATTAAAATGCTAAGTAGCATGTTGTTACATATTTTGGCAACTTGCCCTGCGCCAATATCGCCTGCATGAAATATGTTTTTACCCATATCACTCAGCACTGTATTTGCTTTATCAAACGCTGCTTTTTCGCCGCCAACAATAAAAGTAAGTGTGCCAGCAGTTGCGCCTGCAACGCCGCCCGACACCGGTGCATCTACAAAGCTTATGCCTTGTTCACCAAGTGCGCTGCCTACAATACGTGCTGATTCTGCATCTATTGTTGAACAATCAATTACTAATGTATTTTTGCTCAGCACGTTAATTAGGCCGTTGTCGTCGTTATTACCTAAGTACAGCGACTTAACATGTTTGCCCGCAGGTAACATACTAATAAGTACGTCAGCATTAGTTGCGCACTGCTTTGCATCAACTGCTGCTTTTGCGCCTTTGCTTGTAAGCTCATTTACGACCGATTGGTTTAAATCGAACACGCTAACAGTATGCCCAGCTTTAATTAAGTTAGCCGCCATTGGGCCGCCCATATTACCTAAACCAATAAAACCTATGTTTAATTTACTCATAGTTGTTCCTTTTAGATACCAATTTTATTTAACAGCAAGCTCATTGAGCGGATGATTTTCGCCAAAGCGGTTAGCAAAAAAGCTATCTATTATTGTTTGTGGTACATCACTAAGTGTTTTGTATTGCCAATTTGGCGCACCGTCTTTATCTATTAGTAGCGCCCTTACACCTTCTTGAAACTCGCCTACTTCACCAGCCCGAACCGACATACCCAGTTCCATTTTAAAACACGCTAATAAGCTTTTGCCTTGGCTTGTTTTTAATTGTTCACTTACAAGTGCACAACTTAGTGGGCAGCCATGTTTAAGTGATTTTTGAGCGCGTTGTAGCCATTTATCGTCAGTGGTTAATCCTAAAATATAATCAACCTGCTCTTGCAAGGTTGTAAACTCACCCAATTTTTGAATCGTTTTTAGGTTAGCTTTTACGTTGCCTTTAGGCATACGCGCCGATTGGTTGTCTAAATCGGTGAGTAAATCGGTTAACCTGTCATGATTTAGACTTGCAGTTTTTCCCCACTTGGCAGTTAAAATTTGCGCAAGCATGGCATCATATTTGTTGCTATCGATAAAGTGATCGGCAAGCGATACAAAACGCGCGTCATCGCAATTAATAGAGGCCGACGTTAACCCTAAAAATAACCCGACGCTTTGTGGCATTTTATGTAAAAAGTAACTGCCGCCTACATCTGGGTATAAACCAATGGTTTGCTCTGGCATGGCAATGCGTGATGTTTCAGTTACGACGCGGTGGCTAGCACCGGCCATTAACCCTAAACCGCCGCCCATTACTATGCCGTTACCCCAAACAAGGATTGGTTTATCAAAGGTATGAATAAGGTAGTCAAGTTTGTACTCTAGTGTAAAAAACTCTTCAACTAGGCTTGTTGGTTTACCTTGCGCCATTGCACGATGAAGGCTTACAACATCGCCACCAGCACAAAATGCTTTATCGCCAGCGCCTTTTAACAACACCATTGCAATAGCATCATCGTCTTGCCAAGTTCGCAATTGCGGCTCAAGTAATTTGATCATCTCAAAATTAAGTGCATTTAACGCTTTTGGCGCATTGAGTGTAATAAGCCCTATTAAACTGCCGTTTTCTGCGGTGGCGGTTTCAAATATCACGGGCTCATCGGTGCTATTTAATACTGTTAAAGCACTCATTAGCCGTTTACCCAGTTAGCGCGGCGTTTTTCTAAAAAGGCATTTACGCCCTCTTGTTGATCTTCGGTATCAAACAAACCAACAAATAACTCACGTTCAAGGGGTAATATGCTTGCCATTGGTTGATGACGCCCTTTTTGAATCAATATTTTACACGCTGCTACTGAGCTTGGACTTTGATCGGCCACTTGGTTAGCTAGCTTTAATGCCGCAGCAAAGCTTTCACCTTGTGGAACTACTTCTTCTACTAAGCCAATTTGCAGGGCCTTATCGGCTTTTAAGCGCTCGCCGCATAAAATCATGCGTTTTGCCCAGCCTTCGCCTACAAGCCATGCTAAATTTTGTGTGCCACCCGCACACGGTAATAAGCCAACTTTAGCTTCAGGGAGCGCCATTTGTGCTTGCTCTTCCGCTATACGTATATCGCACGCAAGGGCAACTTCTAGCCCGCCGCCCATTGCATAGCCGTTTATGGCAGCAACCGACACGCCTCTAAAATTAGTAAGCGCTTCAAATGCTTCACCAAATACACGCGACATATCAGCGGCTACGCCTTTATCGCCACCAGCAAATACGTTTAGGTCGGCACCCGCGCTAAAAAACTTCTCGCCTTCACCAGTCAGTACTAATGCATAAATATTTTTATTATTATTAAGCGCGTTAACGGTATTTTTTAAATCAACTAGGGTGTCTTTTGTCCAGGTGTTTGCTGGCGGATTAGACATAGTTAAAATAGCAACATGACCTTCGGTTGTTAGTTCAATACTCGGATTAGATTTAGATTCTGACATACATTGCTCCTTATAAAACGTCGTTTGCTGACTCAGCTAAAATTCGGCGCGCAATAATTACACGCATAATTTCGTTAGTGCCTTCTAAAATTTGATGAACGCGTACATCGCGTACATGGCGCTCAAGCGGGTATTCTTTTATGTAACCGTAACCACCATGAATTTGCAGTGCGTCGTTACACACGGTAAAGCCAACATCGGTAGCAAAGCGTTTAGCCATGGCGCAGTAAGTGGTTTTTTCAACGTCGTTATTATCAAGTTTAAATGCAGCAAGCCTAACCATTTGGCGCGCAGCTACCAGCTCGGTGTTCATATCGGCTATTTTAAATTGTAGTGCTTGAAACGCAGCCAGTGGTTTACCAAATTGAGTGCGCTCTTTTAAATATTCACGGGCGGTATTAAGCGCCGCTTGCGCTGTACCAATTGAACATGTGGCAATGTTAATTCGACCGCCATCAAGGCCTTGCATCGCAAATTTAAAGCCTTCGCCCTCAGCCCCTAATAAGTTATGCGCAGGAATACGTACATCTTCAAAGCTAATTAGGCGTGTAGGTTGTGCGTTCCAACCCATTTTTTCTTCTGCTTTGCCGTACTCAACGCCTTTTGCGTCGGCAGGCACTACAAATGCCGAAATACCTGCAGCGCCTTCGCCGCCTGTACGTGCCATTACCACTAATACTTCGGTTTCGCCAGCGCCCGATATAAACATTTTTGAGCCGTTAATAACGTACTCATCGCCCTCAAGCACAGCTTTTGTTTTAAGTGATGCGGCGTCTGAACCCGAGCCTGGCTCTGTTAAACAATAAGAGGCAAGTAGCTCGCCCATGACTAATTGCTCTACGTATTGGTCTTTAACTGCATCGGTACCAAAACTTGCTACCATCCACGTGGCCATATTATGAATGGTCAACATGGCCGTGGTTGCTGTACAGCCCATAGCAAGCTGTTCAAAAATAATGCTCGAATCTAAACGAGATAAACCAAGGCCGCCGGCTTCCTCTGGCGTGTATAAACCGCAAAAACCAAGCTCGCCTGCTGCTTTAATCGTGTCTTTAGGGAAAATATGTTCGCGGTCCCATTTTGCTGCATAAGGTGCGAGTTCTGACTCGGCAAATTGTCGTGCTGTTTGCGCAAAGGCTTGTTGATCTTCAGATAAGTTAAAGTCCATGTTAGACCTCTTTAATTGTGTAAGTTATGTTAGTTCTGTTGTTAGCGTTTCCCGTTACGGGGATATCGTGACGAGCGGCGAAGGCTTATGTGTGTTGTGTGTGAAGTAGCCTTCGCGCCCATCTTTATTATTATTAGTTATTTAGTTATTCGTTTTAATCATGATTACTTTAAGTTAATGCTCATGTTTGGACCCGACGCAATGTCGTCTTCAAACCAACGTGAGGTAATCGTTTTAGTTTCTGTGTAAAAACGAATACCTTGCTTACCGTACGTATGCGTATCGCCGTAAAATGAGCCTTTCCAACCAGTGAACGAAAAGAACGGAAGTGGCACCGGAATTGGCACATTAATACCCACTTGCCCTACTTCAATTTCGTGTTGGAATTTACGAGCCACTGCGCCGCTTGAGGTAAATAACGAGGTGCCGTTACCGTAAGGGCTGTCGTTAATAAGTGCGATTGCTTCATCAAGCGTGTCTACAAACATACACGCCAGTACGGGGCCAAATATTTCTTCTTTGTATAAATCCATCTCTTTGGTTACGTCAGTAAATAACGTTGGGCCAACCCAGTTACCTTGCTCAAAACCTTCAACTGTAAAGTCTGAGCCATCAATTAAACAGGTAGCGCCTTGTTCTTTACCACCGGCAATAAGCGATAAAATACGCGATTTTGCTGCTTTTGATGTTTGTGGACCGTATGCTGCATTTGCATCATCCCACACGCCTGGGCGTACATTTTCAAAGCCTGCTTTAATTTCATCTACCCATTCGCTCGCTTGGCCTACAAATACAGCAACCGAAATACCCATACAACGCTGACCAGCTGCACCAACCGATGCGCCTACTAGGTTATTTACAACGT
This sequence comes from Pseudoalteromonas sp. NZS100_1, assembly GCF_015864285.1. Lineage (NCBI taxonomy): Bacteria > Pseudomonadati > Pseudomonadota > Gammaproteobacteria > Alteromonadales > Pseudoalteromonadaceae > Pseudoalteromonas > Pseudoalteromonas sp. NZS100_1. The sequence continues at coordinate 250,384 of NZ_JADYXN010000002.1, read as the reverse complement.
GCGATTTACTTGCATCAGGCATAATAACCATGTGGTTTTTAGCGCCAACACACGCTTGCACGCGTTTAAGGTTTTGTGTGCCTTTAGAATAAATATAAGCACCTACGCCACACGAGCCAACAAACGAAATAGCACGTACTGCTTTATCTTCTAATAGGCGGTCTACTTGTGGTTTTGTACCGTGAACAACTTGTAATACGCCTTTTGGTGCGCCGGCTTCAATAAATAGCTCGGCTAAGCGCATAGGTGTAAGAGGATCTTGTTCAGACGGTTTTAAAATAAAGGTGTTGCCACACACAATAGCCAGCGGGAACATCCAAAGTGGGATCATTGCAGGGAAGTTAAACGGAGTAACGCCCGCACACACGCCAAGTGGCTGCATGTAAGAATACGTATCGATTTTACGCGCTACGTTTTCCATTGTTTCACCCATCATTAATGATGGTGCGTTCGCTGCCTGTTCTACTACTTCAATACCACGCCAAACATCGCCTTTTGCATCTTCAAATGTTTTACCCAATTCGTGGCAAATAATGGTAGCAAGCTCATCGTGATGTTCTTTTAATAGCGCAGCGTACTTCATCATAATGCGTGCACGTTCAGTAATGGGTACGTCTTTCCATGTTTTAAACGTCTCAGAGGCTGAGGCAATTGCCGCGTCCATTTCTGACTCGGTGGTGCATGGCACTTGTGCAAGTACTTCTTGAGTTGCTGGGTTTATAACGTCGATAAGCTCTTTAGACGCTGATTGAATAAATTCGCCATTAATAAGTAGTGGAACTTGGTGCATAATTAAATCCTAGTGTGTGAGTTGTGTGTTCTCTTTAAAATTGGTAGCGCCGCTTTGTTAGTATTATGAGTGCAGCGCTTTTATAGTTATTCGTATAGCTTTCTTATAACTATTTAATACCTAGTTAATACGCTTCTACGGCCATCGCAACTGCTTCACCGCCGCCAATACATAAAGACGCAATGCCTTTTTTAAGGCCTCGGTTTTTAAGGGCATGAATAAGCGTTACTAAAATACGCGCGCCGCTTGCACCAATTGGATGACCCAATGCACATGCACCGCCATTCACGTTTACTTTGCTTTCATCAAGTTTTAACTCGTTAATAGCCAGCATGGTTACCATGGCAAATGCTTCGTTAATTTCCCAAAGGTCAACGTCGTTTACAGCCCAACCTGCTTTTTCAAGCACGCTGCTTATTGCGCCTACTGGCGCTACTGTAAATTCACTTGGTTTTTGAGAATGCGTGCTGTGCGCTACAATTTTACAAAGCGGTGTTAAGCCCTGCTCTTTTGCTTTTGATTCGCTCATTAATACAAGCGCTGCGCCACCGTCTGAAATTGACGATGAATTAGCGGCAGTAATAGTGCCGTCTTTTTTAAAGGCTGCACGTAAGCTTGGAATTTTTTCAGGACGGGCGTTACCTGGTTGCTCGTCAATCGATACTGTTACATCGCCTTTTCGTGTTTGCATAGTGTGCGGCGCAACTTCGTTATCAAAGCTACCATTTTGTATAGCGGCTTTTGCTTTACTTAATGAGCCCAGTGCAAACGTATCCATTTGCTCGCGGCCAATGCCGTATTCGTCGGCCGTGTCTTGTGCAAAACAGCCCATTGCTTTGTTGTCGTAAGCATCTTCAAGGCCATCGCTCATCATGTGATCTTTTATTTCGCCGTGGCCCATACGCATTCCGCCACGCGCTTTTGGAATAAAGTACGGTGCGTTAGTCATGCTTTCCATGCCACCGGCAATAGCAGATTGAATAGAGCCGGCTTTAATTAAATCGTTTGCAAGCATGGCTGCTTTTAAACCAGATCCGCACACTTTATTAATTGTTGTAGCGCCAGTGCTAAGTGCAAGCCCTGCTTTTAACATTGCTTGGCGTGCAGGCGCTTGCCCAAGCCCTGCTGGTAATACACAGCCCATAATTACTTCGTCTATTGCATCATTAGCTAAACCAGTTTGTGCAAGTGCACTGGCAATGGCGGTAGCGCCAAGCTCGGTAGACTGCGCATCACTTAACGCTCCCATAAAACCACCCATTGGGGTGCGTTTTGCTGCTACAATTACCACTGATTCTAAAGTCATAACTAACTCCGTTGTAATTTAATGCAAATAATTGTTAGTATATTTGCTCTATTAATTTAGTATTCATTTATTATTTAATACCTACACACAATACTAACGTTTACGCCAACGTCAACTAAAAACAGCTTAATTTTTAGTTTTATAAGTGTAAGCATTATTTTCCAGCTGTTAGGCCACACTGAGGAAATAAAATTAACCTACTGAAAATTAATAAAATAAGTCAACTCTTCGCGCCAACACTCCTTTATAAATAGTTTCAAAACACACCAAGCTTTACCTTTACGTAAACTTCACTTATATTGGAGTTATTCGAATGAGGTAAATACAATTATGAAACCAGATAATCAAACAAACTTTGCAAGCTCAGCCAAAATGCCGGCCAGTAATGAACAAACATTTAGCATTAGCGAACTCGCTAAAGAATTTGACATTACAACCCGCTCTATTCGCTTTTACGAAGATCAAGGGTTAATAACCCCAGAGCGTAATGGTCAAACACGTATTTATTCAAAACGCGACAAAGTTCGCTTAAAACTAATATTACGTGGTAAACGATTGGGCTTTACGCTTGCCGAAACCGGCCGTTTGTTTGAACTGTACGACGCTGATAAGTCGAGCGCTAAGCAGCTGGTTACCATGCTTGATTTAATAGCTGATAAAAAGTCTGACCTATCTCAACAAATGGACGACATTAAAGTTGTTCTTATGGAATTAGTGACGGCCGAACGCCGCTGCAGAGACACACTTAACAAAATAGACGAGTAGCCTATTTTAAGAATAACAACACACTGACGACACACAGGAATGAATCATGAGCACTATTTCACTATATAAAGAAATGAACTTTGGCCTAGGCGAAACCGCCGATATGATCCGCGACCACGTAAACAGTTTTGCGAGTCAGGAAATTGCCCCGCTTGCTGAAAAAACTGACTTAGATAACGCTTTTCCAAATCAACTTTGGGCACAAATGGGCGAAATGGGCGTACTGGGTATGACCGTATCTGAAGAGTTAGGTGGCGCGGGGTTAGGTTACTTAGAACATGTTATTGCTATGGAAGAAATTAGCCGTGCCAGTGCCTCTATTGGCCTAAGCTATGGCGCGCATTCAAACCTGTGTGTTAATCAAATTAACCGTAATGGCACACAAGCTCAAAAAGAAAAATACTTACCTAAGCTTATTAGTGGTGAGCACATTGGTGCCCTTGCAATGAGTGAGCCTAATGCAGGCTCTGACGTTGTATCAATGAAACTTAAAGCTGAGAAAAAAGGCGATAAGTACATTTTAAACGGTAACAAAATGTGGATCACTAATGGCCCAGACGCACATACATTAGTTATTTACGCTAAAACAGATTTAGATGCTGGTGCTAAAGGCATTACCGCGTTTATTGTAGAGAGTGACTTTCCGGGTTTTTCTACGGCGCAAAAGCTAGACAAACTAGGCATGCGTGGCTCAAACACCTGTGAGCTGGTATTTGAAAACTGCGAAGTACCCGAGGAGAACATTCTAGGTAACTTAAACGAAGGCGTTAAAGTACTTATGAGTGGCCTTGATTACGAACGCGTAGTACTTGCAGCAGGCCCGCTTGGCATAATGCAAGCGTGTATGGATATAGTAGTACCGTACATTCATGAGCGTAAACAGTTTGACACCCCTATTGGGCAGTTTCAGTTAATTCAAGGCAAAGTAGCCGACATGTATACACAAATGAATGCTGCGCGCTCATATGTATACACGGTAGCTCGCTCTTGTGACCGAGGTGAAACCACCCGTAAAGATGCCGCCGGTGCAATTTTATACGCCGCAGAGCTTGCAACCAAAATGGCGCTAGATGCGATTCAAATTTTAGGTGGCAATGGCTACATAAACGAATACGCAACAGGCCGCCTGCTGCGTGACGCCAAATTATACGAAATTGGTGCAGGTACATCAGAAATACGCCGCATGCTTATTGGCCGCGAACTTTTCACTGAAAGCCGTTAAGGATTAAACCATGACGATTTTAAAATCGAGCGTTAATCCTCACGATCCAACGTTTGTGCAAAACCATAAAAACATGTCGACGCTGGTGGATGATTTACGCAGTAAAGTAGCCACTATTAGCCAAGGCGGAGGCGCCGCATTAAAAGAGCGCCACGAAGGCCGTGGTAAGTTATTTGTACGCGACCGTATAAGTACGTTAATTGACGAAGGCTCACCGTTTTTAGAAATTTCACAATTTGCGGCATTTGGTGTGTACGAACAAGCAATACCGTGCGCCGGTGTTGTAGCCGGTATTGGCCGTGTTAAAGGCATTGAATGCATGATTATTGCAAACGATGCCACGGTTAAAGGCGGTACGTACTTTCCGCTTACTGTTAAAAAGCATTTACGTGCACAAGATATCGCAGAGCGTTGCCACTTACCGTGTATTTATTTGGTTGATTCGGGCGGTGCAAACCTGCCAGAGCAAGACGATGTATTTCCCGATAAGCTGCATTTTGGTCGTATTTTTTATAATCAAGCGCGTATGTCGGGTAAAGGTATTCCTCAAATAGCCGTGGTAATGGGGCTGTGTACTGCAGGGGGTGCATATGTACCTGCAATGGCAGACGAAAGCATTATTGTAAAAGATCAAGGCACTATATTTTTAGCAGGCCCGCCGCTGGTAAAAGCAGCAACAGGCGAGGAAGTAACAGCCGAAGAACTTGGCGGCGCCGATGTGCACTGTAAAGTGTCGGGTGTTGCCGACCACTTTGCTGAGAATGATGCTCATGCGCTTTCTATTGCGCGCCAGTGTATTGAGCGAATTAATTACACACGCCCTACAGCCCCTCTTTTAGAGGATGTAAAACCACCGCGTTACGATATTAACGAGCTTTACGGCATTGTAGGCACCGACCTTAAAAAGCCATTTGATGTACGCGAAGTAATAGCGCGCACAGTGGACGACTCATCATTTGATGAATTTAAACGCTACTTTGGTGAGACACTCGTCACCGGTTTTGCCAGCATTTATGGCAACCCTGTTGGCATAGTGGCTAATAACGGTATTTTATTTAGTGAGTCGGCGCAAAAAGGCGCGCACTTTATTCAGCTGTGTGCTCAGCGCAATATTCCTTTGGTGTTTTTACAAAATATTACTGGCTTTATGGTGGGTAAAAAATACGAAGCCGAAGGCATTGCAAAGCACGGCGCTAAAATGGTGATGGCGGTTTCGTGTGCTGATGTGCCTAAATTTACAGTACTTATTGGCGGCTCTTACGGCGCAGGTAACTACGGAATGTGTGGCCGTGCATTTGAACCTACCATGATGTGGATGTGGCCTAATGCTCGTATTTCGGTAATGGGCGGCGAGCAAGCAGCCGGTGTAATGGCGCAAGTTAAACAAGATGGTTTAGCACGTAAAGGCCAAAGCATGAGCGAGCAAGAAATCACTGACTTTAAAAAGCCAATTATTGATCAATACGAAGAGCAAGGTCATCCGTATTACGCAAGCGCACGCTTGTGGGATGACGGCATTATAGACCCTGCCGATACGCGTAATGTATTAGGGCTTGCGTTAACGGCAGCGAATAACGCACCAAAACGTGATTCGAAATTTGGCGTATTTAGAATGTAACCGGAGCGCAAAATGTCAGTAACACTACAAATAACAAAATCTAATGTGGCTGTACTTGTGTTAAGCCGCCCAGAAAAAAGAAATGCATTTAATAGCGAAGTAATACACGAGCTGATTCAGTGTATTGAACATGCAAATACGCTCGATATTCGTGCTTTGGTTTTAAAAACAGAGGGTAAACACTTTTCAGCCGGCGCCGATTTAGCCTGGATGAAATCGATGGCGGATAACAACTACACCGATAATTTAGCTGACTCAATGCAATTAGCTAAATTAATGCAAGTGTTAGCAAGCTCGCCGCACCCTACAATTTGCGCCGTGCAAGGGGCTGCTTTTGGTGGTGCACTGGGTTTAATAGCTTGTTGCGACATAGCCCTTAGTAAAGACGATGCGCAATTTTGTTTAAGCGAAGTAAAGCTGGGTCTTATTCCGGCTGTTATTAGCCCGTATGTAATTAAAGCCATTGGTGAACGTGCTGCGCGCAGATACTTTTTAACGGCTGAAGTGTTTGATGCGCATACTGCTAAACAACTGGGTTTAATTCATCAAGTAACCGGTAATTTAGACTGTGCACTCGATAACATGCTGCAAACACTGATTGATAACGGACCTATAGCAGTAAAAGCCGCCAAAGCATTAATTAACGATGTAGCAAATAAGCCGATTACCGATGAACTCATTGAACTTACCGCTGAGCGTATTGCAAAAATTCGCGTATCTGAAGAAGGTCAAGAAGGGCTTACTGCTTTTTTTGATAAACGCCCACCCGCTTGGCAACTGTAGGATTAATTATGAACACACAACGATTACAAAAAATACTGATTGCCAATCGTGGAGAAATTGCGTGCCGCGTAATGCGCAGCGCAAAACAAATGGGCTTAACCACGGTCGCGGTTTATTCTGATGCAGACAAACATGCCCAGCACGTAAAAATGGCTGATGAGGCTTACCATATTGGCGCTGCGCCAAGTAAAGACTCGTATTTAGTGGCAGACAAAATTTTACAAGTAGCCAAAGACTGCGGCGCTGATTGTATTCACCCGGGGTACGGTTTTTTATCTGAAAACAGCGAATTTGCTAAAGCCTGCGAAGCGAACAATATTGCTTTTGTAGGGCCACCAGCAAGCAGTATTGAAGCTATGGGGTCTAAAACCCGTGCTAAAGAAATAATGGCCGCTGCCAATGTGCCGTTAGTGCCAGGTTATTACGGCGATAAACAAGATCCTGCTTTTTTACAAACTGAAGCTGAAAAAATTGGCTACCCTGTACTTATTAAAGCCGCCTTTGGTGGCGGTGGTAAAGGCATGCGCGTAGTTGAAAAAGCAAAAGACTTTATGAGTGCACTACAAGGTGCGCAACGTGAAGCTATTGCCGGTTTTGGTAACGATTTAGTATTGCTTGAGCGCTACGTAAACCAGCCTCGCCATGTTGAAGTACAAGTATTTGCAGATAACCACGGTAACTGTGTTTATTTAGGCGATCGTGATTGTTCTTTGCAACGCCGTCATCAAAAAGTAATTGAAGAAGCCCCTGCTCCGGGTTTATCTGACGAGCTACGTAAAGAAATGGGCGAAGCAGCTGTACGCTGTGCACTGGCTATAAATTATAGAGGCGCAGGTACGGTTGAGTTTTTACTGTGTGGCGATGAATTTTTCTTTATGGAAATGAATACGCGCCTACAAGTAGAGCACCCAGTGACCGAAATGGTAACCGGTGTAGATTTAGTCAATTGGCAAATTAATATTGCGGGTGGGCAAACATTGCCACTGGCACAAAGTGATATTCAATTGCAGGGCCATAGCTTTGAAGCGCGCATATACGCAGAAGATCCAGCTAACGACTTTATCCCGTGCTCGGGCACTATTGAAGCACTGCATACACCGCTTAACAGTGAATTTGTACGCATTGATACAGGTATTGCACAAGGCGATGAAATCAGCCCATTTTACGACCCGATGATTGCAAAGCTGATTGTGCACGACGATAATCGCGAACAAGCACTGGGCCGTTTACAACACGCCCTTGAGCAATTTCATTTAGCGGGTTTTAGCACTAACATTGGTTTTTTACATAATTTAGCAAGCCACCCTACGTTTAAACAAGGTGCGCCCAGTACGCACTTTATTGCAGAGCAAGGTGACTCGTTAGTAGCGGTTGATGAGCAGCTGTTGCAAGCAAGCCAACTTATTGGTGCTTTTGCATATTTAGAATCGTTAACTAACACACAAAATGCGCCAAGCAGCGCAAGTCCGTGGCAACAACTAAGCGGTTTTACACTCAATGCGCCGCAAGCAATTAAAATTCCTTTTGCCGATTTACAGCTAAGCGCTATAAAAACGACAGCGGGCTATAGTATTACGCATAACGAGCACGTATTTACCCTACAAGGCACATTAAATAACGGCCTATGCACTGTATTTATTAACGGCGAAAAACACAGCGCACACGTAACTACGGTAGGTAATAATACCGTGGGCAATAATACCGTTGGCAATAGTACAGTAGCTAATAGTGTGACAGTGATGAATAAAGCACTGCAAACTAAGCTTGAACTAGTTGATAAACATTATATTAGTTCGCACGAAAGCGAAGCACTTCCACTTGCCGCCCCGCTCAATGGCACGGTAGTAAAACACTTAATTGACATTGGCAGCACAATTACCAAAGGCGATGCGGTTGTTATTATTGAAGCCATGAAAATGGAATACACGCTTAACGCGCCTCACGACGGTATTTTAAAAAGCTATTGCTTTGGTGAAGGTGAATTGGTAACGCATGGTGCCCTGCTTGCGATAGTCGAAGGTACGACTGAGGAAGGTGCATAATGAGTGCTTTTCCGAGTAAAGTCCGTATTGTTGAAGTTGGCGCGCGAGACGGCCTTCAAAACGAAAAAACAGTCAGTACAGCGGATAAAGTAGCGCTTATTAACGCGCTAAGTACGGCAGGTTTAAAAGACATTGAAGCCGGCGCGTTTGTCTCCCCTAAGTGGGTTCCGCAAATGGCAGACTCGGCTGATGTAATATCAGCACTTGATTTACCTGATGTGAATTTAAGTGCCCTTACACCTAACTTAAAAGGTGCGCAAGCAGCGCACGCTGTTGGCATTAAAGAGTTTGCTATATTTACCGCTGCGAGTGAGTCGTTTTGTCAAAAAAACATAAACTGCTCAATTGATGAAAGTATTGAGCGTTTTAGTGAAGTAATGGCGTTTGCTAAAGCGAATAATATCCGCGTACGTGGTTATGTAAGCTGTGTGCTAGGTTGCCCTTACGAGGGTGATATAGACCCACTAGCAGTACTGAGTGTATCGCAAAAACTATTAGATTTAGGCTGTTACGAAGTAAGCCTTGGCGATACCATAGGTGTTGGCACTGCTAAAAAAGTAACGCAGCTAATAGAATTACTTTTAACACACATTGATAAAACCAAGTTGGCCGTGCATTTTCACGATACTTACGGCCAAGCGCTCACAAATATTTACGCAGCCTTAAACCTAGGTATAGCAACGGTTGACGCGGCAGTTGCAGGCCTTGGTGGTTGCCCTTATGCTAAGGGTGCGTCAGGAAATGTTGCCACCGAAGATGTAGTTTACTTACTGCAAGGGCTTGGCATTGAACATGGAATTGATTTACAAAGGTTAAGTGATGCTGGATGGGAGATAACCAAAGCACTTGGTAAGCAACCTGTGAGCAAAGTATCTGTGGTACTACACACTAAATAGCTATCTTATAAAATGATAACTCACTACTAATACAAGATAGTTAACAACAAATAGCACACAATGAGGAGAGACTCATGGCCGGTTTTGATAAAGTAGTTTCTAGTTACGAAGCTGCAATGGAAGGATTAAAAGACGGCGATACTATTATTGCCGGTGGTTTTGGTTTATGTGGTATTCCTGAGGGCTTAATTAAACAAATTAAGCAGATGCAAACAAAAGACTTAACCGTGGTATCTAATAACTGTGGTGTTGATGACTTTGGTTTAGGTATTTTATTACAAGACAAACAAATTAAAAAAGTAGTTGCCTCATACGTTGGCGAAAACGCCCTATTCGAGCAGCAGTTATTAAGTGGCGAAATTGACGTAGAACTTACGCCACAAGGTACTTTGGCTGAAAAAATGCGGGCTGGTGGCGCAGGTATACCTGCATTTTACACAGCAACCGGTTACGGTACTCCAGTTGCAGAAGGCAAAGACGTAAAAGAATTTAATGGTCGCCCGTATATTTTAGAAGAGTCTATAACAGGTGAATTTGCCATAGTAAAAGCATGGAAAGCCGATCGTTATGGCAATTTAGTGTTTAGACACACCGCCATGAACTTTAATCCAATGGCAGCAACGGCGGGTAAAATTACCGTTGCCGAAGTAGAAGAAATTGTAGAGCCGGGTGAGCTTGAACCAAGCCAAATTCATACCCCGGGTATTTTTGTAAATCGCGTTATTAAAGGCAACTTTGAAAAACGCATTGAACGTGTAACAACACGAGATTAAGCAGGAGCATAATTATGGCATTATCACGTGAACAAGTTGCAATGCGCGTTGCACAAGAACTTCAAGACGGCTATTACGTAAATTTGGGTATAGGAATTCCGACACTCGTCGCAAACTATGTACCGGATGATATTGAAGTTATGTTACAGTCCGAAAATGGCCTTTTAGGCATGGGCCCGTACCCTACTAAAGCAGAGCTAGATGCCGATATGATTAACGCGGGTAAAGAAACCGTGACAGCTGCCAAAGGTGCAGCCATATTTAATAGTGCAGATAGTTTTGCCATGATACGGGGTGGTCATGTAGACTTAACTGTTCTGGGTGCATTTGAAGTTGACCAGAACGGCAACATCGCCTCGTGGATGATCCCTAAAAAGCTGATTAAAGGCATGGGTGGCGCGATGGATTTAGTCGCTGGCGCAAAAAATATTATTGTTACTATGACCCATGCAAGTAAGCATGGTGACTCTAAATTACTAGAGGCCTGCTCTTTACCGCTTACTGGCGTTAATTGCGTTAAAAAAATAGTAACAGATTTAGCCGTATTAGAAGTTAAAGACGGCGCATTTCATCTATTAGAACGTGCTCCGGGCGTAACTGTTGATGAAATCATTAGTAAAACAGCAGGTAAATTACTTGTTGACGGTGAAGTACCAGAAATGGTTTTTTAGGAACTTTTTAACAAGTTAACTTAAAATAACGCTTTACCCTGTACCGACCTCATTCCCAGTGCCAATGGCGCTGAGTTACCCAAAATCCCTCTCACGAGGGATTTTTTTTGTCTTTTTTACTTATTTTTAGTCTTGTTCATACATCTGTAGTAAATTTTTATCTATAATAGTTGCATAAATAGATGATTAGTTAGTTAGAACATTTGCACTACTATGCTTTAATGATGCACCACTTTTGTGAATTTACGCTGTTAATATTTTTAACTTATTGATATTATTGTAATTACTAATTGGTTCGATTTTTGCCTATACTAGGCTATATAAACAACTTAATACTGGAAAACATGCAAACTCCTATTCGTGGCCTTCGCTCTTTTTGCTTTGCAGCAAGAAGCCTAAGTTTTAAGCATGCAGCTAATGAACTGTACTTAACACCTTCGGCAGTGAGCCACCAAATAAAACAACTTGAAGAACAACTTGGTATTGAACTTTTTCAACGTAAAACGCGTTCAATTAGTTTAACCACTGCGGGTAAAAACTTTTTTGATGCTGTGTCCCCAATTATCACTATGTTAGAAGGCACCATTAATGAGTTTAGTCAGATGCAGCAAAATACAAATTTGACGATTACGTTGCCTGAGTTTTTTGCCAGCGAACTACTCATGCCTAAATTAAGTGAGTGGACGTCAGAGCACCCTAATATAAACCTGCAAATGGATACGCTTAAAACACGTAAAGAAATAACCCGTCATAGCGATTTATCTATTGTATTATCATCGAGTAAACCCACTGAAGGTTCTGCAACAGAGCTATTTAATCTTGAATATATCCCTGCATGTAATAAAAAGCTGCTCGATCAGTGGAGGGACGATCACCGTCAAGCGCTTAATCAAGTTCCGCTAATACTACACAAAGCTCGCCCTTGGGCATGGCACCAGTGGGCCGAAAAAGCAGGAATTGATGACTTCTCTCCTTCTCAAATTATTCAAATAGATAGTATGTTTGGTGTAGCACGTGCTGCGCAACAGGGTATGGGGATTGCACTTATTCCACTGCCTATAAGCCAAAGCTGGTTAGATGAGCAGTGGCTCTATAAGTTATTTGAACAGCCTTTAACAACTAAAGATAAGTATTATTTAGTGCAGCACGAATCAAGCACACCTAATCACCCGCTTGATTTATTTGCGAAGTGGGTTGTAAGCACATTTAGAAAAATTCAAGAGTAACTCTCTATTAGGCGAACTTATTAATACAGCCATTGTGTGTTGTATTTATGGTTCGTCTAAATCCTAAACCTCACTTTATACCAACTCCAATAAATAGCTGATCTATTTTACTTGCTAAAACAACCCATTTCTTTGTTGTAAATTTCGCAAAGGGAACAACCATTTACATCAATTTACGCCTAGAACTGAATTATTTTTTCGGCGTAAAATGTAGATCACATACTTAATGGAATTGGTATTATTTTTCAGTAATTTCTTTAAAATACAATCTATTAAAATCACAGTTTAGACTAAAGTCTATAGTTAAATTTTTTTCACTCATTGGTTTCATTTTTATCGTTTGTCGAAAATAGAGTTAAATATTAAAGTTACTTTATCGGCTCGAAACAGTTAAGTTTAATTGTTTATTAAGAGTAATAAATGCAACCTTTTGAGTTTTAGTGACTCAAACCTTGCAGTGAAAAGAATCTTTATATTGTGTGTGAAGATGTTGTCAGTGTGAAAAATGGTTCAAGTTAGGTGGTGACTTGGCTTGAACTGTTTTTATTCTTGGCTCAAACCACATGATATGCAATACAAATGCTTTGAGAGCGTAGCAAACAGAATCTTTATATTGTGTGTGAAGATGTTGTCAGTGTGAAAAACGGTTCAAGTTAGGTGGTGACTTGGCTTGAACTGTTTTTATTATTAAACCACATACATAATATAGCTATATACAGGTTAAATACCTTTGTAAAAAGCCCCGTAAGTTATAACTTACGGGGCTTTTTTAGTTAATTTTTTATTTGATATTCTTTTTTTAATTTACGTATCTGCGCTTTATGTGAAAGCAAAAATGTATCAAATTTCTTAACTACCTCAGGGTAGTCAATGGACGATAATAAAAAGGCTTGTAAATCTGTCGGCAATTCGTTTTGAAAATAAACGGGTCGGGTTAATTTGAAATATTTAACAATATTATAGTTTAATACATCGTTAGATATGTAAATACACTCCACTCGCTCTTTCAAAAGCATCTCTATTAATTCCATTACATTAGCGGTTTCAATTAGCTCAACGTTTTCGTTATTCATTAAAGGTTTAAAGCTTTGAGACGTAAACCCTCTCACCGTTGCAAAACTAACGCATTCATCAATAGTGATATTTTTATTTAAACTCGCAATACCCGTTTTAGTCACAACGGTTGGCTGCGAATAAATAATTTCATTTAAATCATCAAAGGAAGCTTTATAACTTGGTTTCCATTGAGGATTATCTGGATATTTAAAATCAACATGATGGTGATCAATAAATTCTTTATAAAGACGATTAATTGGCAGCGTGTAAAACTCAAATTTAAAGTCGTGCTGCTGTGCAAACAAAGTTAGCAACTCTTCACTGAAGCCATAATAGTCAGCACCATTTGCTCCACTACCATCAAAGTAAGGTAGATACTCTATATTCTCTACGCCGACGACATAGTGCGTTGCCGACTTAGCATCGGTTATAAAAATTAATAAAGCTAAAGGCAAATACATTAACTGCGTTGTTATTTTTATAAATTGATTCATTTATAACCTAAGTAATATTATTGATTGATGTGTAGCTGAACGCTTTAATTTTAACAAATTTGCAAAAAATATGATAAATCTATTTTATTTTATGCAAAAAAAAAGCCTGATTAAAATCAGGCTTTACAAAGTAAAAGGTTTAGCTTTTATCTCTTGGTACAAAATCGAGTACTGTTGCGTTTATACAGTAGCGGTCTGTGCCTCTAGGGCCTTCTCCTGGGAATAAATGACCAAGATGAATACCTGTACTTTTAGAGCGAAGCTCAATACGTGTTATTCCCCAGCTGCTATCGTCATGCTGCGTTACACTACTTTTTACTGGGTGCTTAAACGACAACCAACCAGTGCCTGAATTAAATCTATCACGTGTATCAAATAGTGGCTCTCCACTTAATTTATCAACAAAAGTGCCATCAGGTGTATTTTTAAACTCCTTGTACTCTTTACAGTAAGGTCTATCTGTTCTTGCATCAAATGCGACTTTATAAGCGTCACTTTTACCTAACTTAAATGCACCCAATGCTTTATAAAATTCTTCAGGTGTTGCATAACCTTGACGCCCATATACTTCAATGCCATTTTCTAAAAACAAAATAGTCGGTGTTGCCCACGTGGCTGACTTAATAGTTAAACCTTTAAGCTGGTCAGCATGGCGAAACGACATTGGTATAGTCCCTTTGTAATCATTTGCGACTGTTTTTTTAAATTTTTCACAGTATGGGCAGTATTCACGTGAATCTAAGACTACGATCTGCTTACCTGCGAGTAAGTCACTGTTATCGACTTTTTCTACGGGTTTTTTATTAAAAACAACGCCTGTTGAATGATCTGGGCAATAGCCATTAGGGTTCTTTTGTAGATAATTTTGATGATATTCTTCTGCCGATACAAAACCTGTAAGTGGTTTAATAACCGTTTCGATTTTGCCGTAGCTCGCATCAGTTAAAAGCTGCTGATATTGCGATTTAACTTGCTCAGCTACTTTAGCTTGTGCATCAGTAGTGGTTAATACAATTGAGCGATATTGCGTACCGATGTCGTTACCTTGGCGATTTTTTTGCGTAGGATCGTGGCTTTCAAAATAGTTTTTTAGTAAATCTTCAGCCGAAATTATATTACTGTTATACATAACCTGTACAACTTCAGCATAGTTGTTTTCGTCAAAGCGACGAGACTGATCAGTAATGTTTCTGTATGTTGCTTTAAAGCCATTGCCGTCTGCATAGCCTGACTCGGCATCAATAACGCCATTAAGCGCTTCGTAGCGTTTTTCAGCCCCCCAAAAACAACCTGATCCAAGTACAATGGTTTCTACATGCATGGTGGCTTCTATATTGCTGTGCTCGACCTTTTCCATAGATAAAGCAAAGCTACCTGCGCTAAATATAATAGCAGCGCCTGATAAATATAATAAATGCTGGTGTTTCATAATGTACCTCTTAAACAAGTGCGTGCTAATTAAGACCTCCTTACCTTAATTTTCATTTCAACCTAATTACTTATTTAATACGAAGTGCATTTAGTTTTGCTCTTCAATAAGTTAAATACGATTAATTAAATATAAAAACACTCTTAAACCAGGCTGAGCAAATAAAAATAACCACTTAGTCGCAATGGTGTAAATAAATTAATAAAACTGTGTTACGTTTAAATTATGTTGTACAAATAGGTTTATTTAATGAAGCCAACTCCTCATATTTATGCATTAACAAACAGTAGCTTACTGTTTGATGCATCGCATTTAGACGCAAAAGATAAACTCTCCATTCAAAAGAAAATTTGGGCTTTAACCAACCACTGTAAAAGCACTGATGAATTTACCGGTTTAGTCCCAGCTATGAACTCGCTCACACTTTATTTAAAATCTGATAAACACTTAAATAAATGGCTACAAGCATTGCCCTCGTTGTGGGATGACATTAAAAGCAGTACTTTTAAGGGGCAGCATCACTTAATTGAAACCACATACAATGGCGAGGATATTAATTACGTGGCTAACTATCATAATTTAAGCGCTGTTGACGTTATTAATATTCATAGTAAAGCCAAGTATCACGTATTATTTTTAGGCTTTCAGCCCGGCTTTGCCTACCTTCACGGCTTAGATGAGCAATTACATACCCCAAGGCGTGATGAGCCACGTACTAGGGTTCCTAAAGGCTCTGTTGCGATAGGTGCTGCACAAACCGGAATTTACCCTGCGGATACGCCAGGCGGTTGGCACATAATAGGCAATACAAATACCTCTTTGTTTGATTCAACCTCTGCGCAACCTTGTTTAATTCAACCTGGTGATACGCTTGAATTTGTTCCGCTAGTTAATAAAGGAGCAACTCATGATTAAAGTCCTTAAAAGTGGTGTATTGCTTACAATTCAGGATTTTGGCCGTAATGGCTACCGCCATTTAGGTGTAAGCAAAGCGGGCAGCTTAGACCCCTTTGCGCAAATAATTGCTAATAGATTACTTAACAATAACGACAATGATGCCGTTTTAGAAATAACCGTTGGTTTGTGCGAACTTGAATTTACTTGCGACACAGTCATTGCACTTCATGGTGCCGATTTGCAAGCAACCCTTGATGGGCAAGCAATCTACCCTGGTTGGACATACGCAGTTAAAAACAAGCAAGTGCTTAGCTTTGCTACTGGTAGAGCGGGCTTAAGAGCTTATTTAGCGGTGAAAGGCGGTATACAAAACACTGAGGTTATGGGCTCTAAATCTACAGATTTAAATGCATGTTTTGGTGGTATTGAAGGTAGAGCTCTCACCACTGGTGATGAAATACCTATTACTCCTTATTATGGAAAGTTTATAAAAGTAGGTGCAATTGCTCCACCTCAGCGCAAAATTATACGCTTGTACTCGAGCCCTCACGCTAACTTACTGGGTAAGCCATTATTGGATACCTTTGCAGCAACTGCATTCAAAGTCAGTACTAACAGTAATCGAATGGGCGTAAGGCTTGAGCATAATAAGAATAGCTTGGTGCATTCGCACTCTTTGCCATCACTGGGTGTAAGTCCTGGGAGCATTCAACTACCACCAAATGGTGATCCTATTGTGCTACTTAACGATGGACAAACCACTGGGGGGTACCCTCTTTTAGGAACAGTTATTGAAGCCGACTTACATCAATTTGCACAATTTAGACCTTTAGATACAGTTGAATTTAAATATGTAACGTTTGAAGAAGCAGCAAAGGCAAAGCAGAAACTTGACGGGCACCTACATCAATTGAGCCTTGCACTTAAAAATAACCTATAAAACATTCTAGAATCAACATGCCCTAGATTTAAAAAATAGGTACCATGTAATAAAGGTTCAAATTCCGACGGCCGTTACCTTACTCGCCGTTAATATTATTTTAATATATAGCTTGGTGTTTAATGACTAAATCAACTTCTACTATGCCGTGTGTATTAATAACCGGTTTTGCTCCTTTTGGTGGCGAAACTATCAATCCTTCTTGGCAAGCAGTGCAAAAACTTGATGAAACTATCATCATGAAACACAAAATATGCACACTAGAACTTGCCTGTGAATTTAATACGTCTATCAGTCAGCTTATAAACGCCATTGAGTCGCATAACCCGGCGGTTGTTTTGTGTATAGGACAAGCTGGTGGACGCAGTGAAATATCAATCGAGCGTATTGCAATAAACGTTGACGATGCACACATTAAAGACAATGCAGGTAAGCAGCCTATCGATACGCCAATTGAAAAAAATGGTCCTGATGCCTATTTCACAAACTTACCCATAAAGCGCATGTTACAAGCATTGCACAACAGTAATATCCCTGCTGCTATTTCAAATACGGCAGGTACGTATGTGTGTAATCACGTTATGTATGGCCTTATGCATTACATAAATGATCACTGCGCGGTGATGAAAGGTGGCTTAGTACATGTTCCTTATTTACCAAGCCAAGCCGTGCACCACAATGGCGCACCAAGCATGAGTGAAGAAACCATTATTAACGCTTTAAAGGTTATGATCGCACAAGCTTTGAACAACAATAGTGACGTAAAAATAGCAGCAGGCACCACGCATTAACCACTTTGGTGCAGTTACATCTAAGTTGGTGCATAAATTATTCTTAATTAATTGTAAAAGCTATGTGACTTGAGTAATTTTTTCTGATAAAACAAGGTTTCGCAGTACAGCAAATTAGCTCTGCTGCACACATAATAGGAATGAGGAGTTACTATGTGTTCAATTTTTGGGGTATTAGATATTAAATCTGATCCCACTCAATTGCGTACCCAAGCAATTGAAATGTCAAAGCTGCTTAGACACCGTGGCCCGGATTGGTCTGGTGTATATGCATCTGAAAAAGCTATTTTAGTACATGAGCGTTTAGCTATTGTTGGTGTATCAAGCGGTGCACAACCTTTATACAACCCAGAAAAAACAAATATTTTAGCGGTTAATGGCGAGATTTATAATCATAAAGAACTTGCAGCAGAGCTAGACGTTGATTTTACTTTTCAAACTCAATCAGACTGTGAAGTTATTTTAGCGCTGTATAAACAAAAAGGGCCTGACTTTTTAGATGACCTAAATGGCATTTTTGCATTTTGTTTATACGACGAAGAAAATGATGCCTACTTAATTGGCCGTGACCATATTGGTATTATCCCGCTTTACACCGGTCACGACGAGCACGGTAACTTTTACGTTGCTTCTGAGCTAAAAGCACTTTCTCCAATTTGTAAGCACATTGAAGAATTTCCTCCAGGGCATTACCTGTACAGCAAAGATGGCAAAATGACGCCTTATTACAAACGTGATTGGGAAACATTTGATGCAGTTAAAGATAACAGCGCAGAAGCGCAAGACGTTAAAGACGCATTAGAAGCGGCCGTTAAACGCCAACTAATGTGTGATGTACCTTATGGTGTATTACTTTCTGGTGGCTTAGACTCATCGGTTATCTCTGCTATTACCCAGCGCTTTGCTGCAAAACGTATTGAAGATAACGACGAAAGCGACGCATGGTGGCCTAAGCTGCATTCTTTTTCAGTAGGCCTTGAAGGCTCGCCAGATTTAGCGGCTGCACAAAAAGTAGCTGACATGATTGGTACTATTCACCACCCTATCATTTTTACCATTCAAGAAGGCATTGATGCACTTCGTGAAGTGATTTACCACATTGAAACGTACGATGTAACAACAATTCGTGCCTCTACACCTATGTACTTAATGGCTCGCCAAATTAAGGCAATGGGCATTAAAATGGTGTTATCTGGCGAAGGTGCTGATGAGCTATTTGGTGGTTACTTATACTTCCATAAAGCGCCAAACGCACAAGAGTTTCATGAAGAGTTAAACCGTAAAGTATCAAAACTGCATATGTTTGACTGTTTACGTGCTAATAAATCAATGGCGGCATGGGGCGTAGAAGCACGCGTACCGTTCCTTGATAAAGAATTTGTTGATGTTGCTATGCGTATCAACCCTGAAGCTAAAATGTGTAAAGATGGCAAAATTGAAAAACATATTTTACGTGAAGGCTTTGAAGGCTACTTGCCTGATGAAGTTTTATGGCGCCAAAAAGAGCAATTTTCAGATGGTGTTGGCTACAGCTGGATTGATACATTAAAAGAGTTTGTAAATGAGCAAGTAAGCGATCAAGAGCTTGCGAATGCAAAATTTAAATACCCTATTAATACACCAGATTCAAAAGAAGCATACTACTATCGTGCAATTTTTGAAGAACACTTTCCAGGTGATGCATCAGCTAAATGTGTACCGCATGGTAAATCGGTAGCGTGCTCGACTCCTGAAGCACTTGCATGGGACGCATCGTTCCAAAACAATGCTGATCCATCAGGTCGTGCTGCAGGCGTTCATAACGACGCATATGCAAGCAAAGGTTAACAATTTTCGTATATCGCAGCGTAGGCCTTTATGGCTTACGCTGCGCTTTATAAAGTACACTTACACCCAATCTGTTTTTTTTAGCTCTGCAAATAACTTAAAAGGCTCAAACGCTTTAATTGTTATTTATGAAAATGGGTTAACATCAAAAACAATGCAATATATTGCATCACAATCAATTCACCCTGCTACCGTATTTTTAAATCAAAATGAAATAACTAAACGTCATTGTAAAATTCGTTGGTTTAATCAAACAAGTGAAATTAAACGCTGCGGGCATGGCACTTTAGCAGCCGCTAATTTTTTAATAGATCATTTTGGTTATTGCCCTAAAGCGTTCATCTCAACAAGTTATGAGCGTTTCACTATAAAAGAAAAAAAACAACGCGCTCAGCTATTACTAAAAAGCATAGAGCCACAAAAAAGCAAATTAGCTAAAGATGAGTTACAAAACGTGTTTTCATTAGCAATAAAAGCAGCCTACAGTACAGGTGATAAAAACGGTTATACGGTTGTATTATTTAATAAGGAATTTAGTGAAGAATTTGATAAAGAATTTAATAAAAACCCCGATGAAAAGCAGGATTTAAAAAGCTTACGCGTTGATTTTAAAGCTTTGAGTAAAGCCCATAAAAATGCAGTTATTGCGCTTAATATACAAAATATAAATGAAAAAACTGCCATAGTGCAGTTTAGATACTTTGCCCCTCAGTTTGGTGTTAATGAAGACAGTGCTACCGGCTCTGCTGTATCGGTTATTGCCCCACTGCTATTTAGACTGCTCGGTTTAAATAAAGCCAAGCTAATCCAACAATCGAATAATGGCGCACTGCTAAACTATGAATTTAACAATGCTAAAGTTTTGATTTACTAAATCATATGGTAAGTAACTGTTTAAAGAGGCCTTAATAAGCACAAAGCAAAATAGTTACTATCGTCTTGCCACGTTTGCTCTAACTTTAAATTAGCCTGCGCTGCAAGCTGCTTAAACGACTCAAGCGTGTACTTATGAGAGTTTTCTGTATGAATGCTTTCACCTTCTATAAAGTCTATTTGCTGATCGTTTATAATCACACTCTGAGTACAATTACTTACTAAATGCATTTCAATACGACTATGTTGCTCGTTAAAGCGTGACTCATGGCTAAAGTTATCTAAGTTAAATGTGCCATTTAGCTCGTTATTAATACGTTCCAGTAAATTTTTATTAAACGCGGCGGTGACTCCCGCTTTATCGTTGTAGGCATCAAGTAGTACTTGGCGCTCTTTGACTAAATCAATTCCAATTAACACATACCCGTTTACACCGCATAATCGATGGAAATTATTCATAATCTCAATCGCTTTTACAGGAGCAAAATTACCAAGAGTTGACCCCGGAAAATACACTAAGTTAGTTTGACTCTCTAAAGCGGTATCTTTGGTTAGCTGTTTGACCATTTGGCTATGTGTAAAGTCTCCTAATAATGGCGAAATTGCCAAATCTGGAAATAACGGTGACAAATGTGCAAGTGAATAACTGAGCATCTCCTCAGATATTTCAAACGGTACAAAGGTTTTAACGTTTGCCATATGCGCTAATAAATAGGCTACCTTTTTACCCGAGCCACAGCCGGGCTCTATAATAGAGAGGTTTTCAGGTAGCATTTGAGCAATCGACTTCGAATGTTGCTCTAATATAGAAAGCTCTGTGCGTGTTACATAATATTCTTGCAGTGTTGTTATTTGCTCAAATAATGCAGCACCTTTATCATCATAAAAATATTTACACGGAAGCGTTTTTTGTTGTTGAGTTAATCCGCTTATCACATCATTTAAAAATTCAGTGTCGGTTATGTTGCTTTGCTTAATCGCTGTTATTTGGCTCATACTATATCCTTAGCTAGTCTAATTCCGCTGCACATCCACGCTTGGTGCGGGTAATAAAAATTACGGTATGTTTGTCGTAAATGGTTTTGAGGGGTAAACACACACCCGCCGCGTAATACCATTTGGTTATTCATAAACTTACCATTGTATTCCCCTGCTACGCCTTCAATAGGTTTAAAACCGGGGTATGGTAAATATGCACTGTTCGTCCATTGCCAGCATGAATCAGTTAACTGACTTATTTTAGTATCACCTTTTGCTAATTGAGGTGTGAGATAACGCTCTTCTGCTTCAACCAAATAATCGTTCTTAGCCGCATATTCCCATTCGAACTCGGTAGGCAAACGCGCTTTTACAAAATTAGCATAGGCACTGGCCTCAAAATAACTAACATGGCAGATGGGTGCATTTAAATTAAGAGGCTGCAACCCATAGTGTGTAAACTCAAACCATTCGTTATTTATGCAATGCCAATATAATGGCTGTGTTAATTTGTTATTTTGAATGTTTGCCCAACCATCGCTCAGCCAATACTGTGGGTCGCTATATCCACCGGTATTTATAAACTCTAAATATTCACCATTAGTGACTAACCTGTTAGCAAAGCTAAATGGATGAATTAATACTTGGTGCTTAGGTAGCTCGTTATCATATGCAAATTCGTCGTCGGCATTTGTGCCTATATTAATAATGGCTTGCTCAAAGTTTATAAAATTAAGAGGCTTAATATGAATTGGTTTATTTTGATTAGTTAAAAGTGATGTTTGATATTGTGGAAATAATGGGTTTACTGAAAAGTTATATTTGATGTCCATAAGCATCAGCTCTTGATGCTGTTGCTCGTGGTTTAATCCAAGATCAATAATATCTTTAATTTGTGGACTAACTTCGCTCTTAAGCAATTCAATAATACAGCTATCTACATGCTTTCTATAAGCTAATACTTCATCTAAACCAGGTCTGGATAAACTACCTCGGTTGGCGCGCTTAAATTGCTCTCCAATACCATTGTAGTAAGAATTAAAAAGCATTCTATAGTGAGAGTTAAACACAGTGTACTGCTTGCAATAAACACTAAGTAAAAACGTTTCAAAAAACCAGGTGGTGTGCGCTAAATGCCATTTGCTTGGACTGGCATCTGCCATAGCTTGTAGTTGGCAATCTTCTACAGTGAGTGGTTCAATAATAGCCAGACTTTCGCCTCTAACGCTGCAAAAGCGTTTAACAAGTTCGTTTTGATTGGTATTGTTTAAAGCGCATTCACGCATAATAGTATTAATCCTTTGCCTATCTATTTATAAAATATAGCTTAGTGTTGTGTTAAATCATATTCATATTACAACTTGATTAAAGATGCTTATCAGCTTATAAATTTATAATAGCCCTAATCTTAAGCATTGAATATATGTTGTTAAAAGTGATCTTTTTTTACTTAACCAAGTAAATTAATACTTTTAATAGCAAACTAAATTTTAACGTTCACTGAATTTATAATTTTAGGGCTTTTTAAATAAAAGAATCATGAATTTGGCTATATAAACAGCGTTTTAAATGCAAATTCATTTACATTTAATATTTAACTCATACACTACTAGCTGTATGATCACTCTTCAAATTAGTTAGTCTTCAAATAATTATGGTATTACATTTACTTAATATTTAAAGGCTAATGTAATTCGATATGACGCCGAATTTATTTTGGCTTGTTAGGACAACTAAAGAGGTATTGCATGAAGGAAAATCATGACAAATATAGTATTGACAGTACAGACTACACTGTAGGTCAAGACAACGTACAAAAATGGGGGCTTGATATACATAACTCTGTTTTCGGCATAAGTGCCGGACTGATTGTCATTTTTTTAATCGCCATTCTTGTTACCGATCCACAAACGGCTAAATCTGCGCTTGATGGTATAAAAACAGATATCATCAATAACTTTGACGCCTTATTTATGTGGGCTGCTAATTTTTTCGTTGTTTTTTGTTTAGCGCTTATTGTTTCACCTTACGGTAACATTCGTTTAGGTGGTGATGATGCTAAACCGACTCATTCACGTATTTCATGGCTAGCTATGTTATTTGCTGCTGGTATGGGTATTGGCTTAATGTTTTGGGGCGTTGCTGAACCACTGGCTTATTATACAGGCTGGTTTGAAACACCACTGAACGTAACACCTAATACACCCGAGGCAGCAAAAGTAGCAATGGGTGCGACTATGTTCCACTGGGGCCTTCACCCGTGGGCTATTTATGCAGTTGTCGGACTTTCGCTTGCATTTTTCACTTATAATAAAGGCTTACCGCTTTCTATTCGTTCTATCTTTTATCCTATTTTAGGTGATAGAGCATGGGGCTGGCCAGGTCACCTTATCGACATTTTAGCCGTGCTTGCAACCCTGTTTGGTCTTGCTACTTCTTTAGGGCTTGGGGCACAGCAAGCTTCTGCAGGTATAGACCATGTATTTGGTACCTCAGGCGGAGTTGGTTCACAAATTTTAGTCATTATAGGTGTTTCACTTTTAGCTATTGTTTCAGTAGTTCGTGGGATTGATGGCGGCGTTAAGGTACTTAGTAATGCCAATATGCTAATTGCCTTAGTTTTGCTTATCTTTGTTTTTTTAGTAGGCTTTGCTGTTTCTGTAGGTAATATCCCGACTACTGTTATGGGGTATATAGAAAATATCATTCCACTAAGTAATCCTCATGGTCGTGAAGATGAAACTTGGATGCACGGTTGGACCGTATCTTATTGGGCATGGTGGATTTCTTGGTCACCATTCGTAGGTATGTTTATCGCGCGTGTATCACGTGGTCGTACAATTCGTGAATTTTTAATTGCGGTATTACTTGTCCCTACTGCTGTTACTATTCTATGGATGTCTATATACGGCGGCATTGCCATTGATCAAGTAGTTAATGGTGTGGGTGAATTAGGTGCTAATGGTTTAACTGAAGTACCTCTAGCTATGTTCCAGATGTTTGATGCATTACCTCTATCTAATATCTTATCGTTTATTGCGATTGTACTAGTATTAGTATTTTTTATTACGTCATCGGACTCTGGTTCTTTGGTAATTGATTCAATCACTGCCGGTGGCAAAATTGATGCTCCAGTACCACAGCGTATTTTTTGGGCTGTGACTCAAGGTGCGGTAGCCGCTGCATTACTTTGGATAGGCGGGACTGAAGCGATTCAAGCACTTCAAGCTGGCTCTGTATCAGCAGGATTACCTTTCACTATTGTATTGTTATTTATGTGTTTAAGCTTAGTTCTAGGTTTACGAACTGAGCCTCGCTCAATTAAAAATACTTTTAATAAGTAACACTTTTACTTAGTAAAAAAGCGCCGCAATTTTTTGCGGCGCTTTTTTGTTTAACTATTTAAGATTATCAATTCGCTTAATAAAGTGATCAAATTGGTATTATACCCACAACTCTGAAATTGGAGTGTCTACACGGTAATGATGACTCAGCTGCGCTTGTAATAGCTCAGCGGTAGCAAGCGCATCTGTTAATGCATTATGGTTTTGATACGCGGGCAAAGAATAACGCGCACGGCAATCTGTTAATCTGAGTGAGCCAAGTTTTGTGTTAAACAATCGGCCTAATACTCCCTGCCTTGCTTTTAGTGCTCTTTTTTCTAGCTCCATTGTATCAACAAGTGCAAACTCAATACCTTCTTTAAGCCTTAGCAATAACGCATTATTTAAAAAATGGCGCTCTATTGCAGCGTAATGCACCACTACAACTTTGCCACTTAGCGCTTCAAGTAAAGGCTCAATAATTCGGTTAAAGTCAGGAGCATCGTCTACCTCAGAGTGTGTTATTCCATGGATTAAAATAGACTCTTCATGTAGGTTACGTCTTGGTTGAACAACCCAATGCCGACTGTGTTTGCAATAAATACGCTTTAAATTAAATGGCACTAAGCCAACACTCACTATATCGTCGTTCTGGCTATTTAAACCTGTTGTTTCAAAGTCCATTGCTACAAAAGGCACATCTTCTACTGCGGCTTTATCTTGGTTATAAGCACCTGCATAAAAGTGTTTTAACAATTTATTTTCAGTGTTGCTGGCAAGCTCGTTATATCTAGCTTGCCAATCAAGTACTTTATAATTACGTGGATTCATAGGCTACTTCACACCAGAATTTGCTGTGTAGCTAAATTTTAAATAGCTTTGTGCTTTTTCTAAAATAGCGAACGCCTCTTTTAAATTTCGCTGCTCGAACGGAGACAATAAATGTGGATCTAAGTCATTATCAGGCTCTTCGCCCTTCTCTATTTGCCACGCTTGATGACGAATTCGCATCATGGCTATGTACTCAAGTGCATCACGTAAATCTTGCGCTTTACCCTGCGGTAGTAGCTTAGCTTCAATAATATCTTCTAAACGCTCAAACGAATTTTGTTTACGCGAACCAATGGCTAACGCATGTACACGTATAACATCAGAAAGCGGTGCTGTACCTCTTCGCTTTAAGTTCATTGAACGTTTGTGCTGGCCATTATGCTCCATAACAAAGCCTTTAAAAAAGCCAAGCGGTGGTGTTCTATTTCGAGCATTTGCAGCCATATTTGCTAGAAATATACGATTCGCTTTACTTTGTTTCGCTATAAATATTTTAAGCTCATTAGCCCACTTAGTTTTACCCCACACCCCGTCTAAATCAAAAAATATAGAACTATTAAGCAGCGCTTGTGGTTTTGGCTGAGCAATCCAATCAGCAAATTGATCAAACCATTCGGAGCGGGTTTTACGCCACTTTTTAAACGACGCCATTATTTCGCCATCACAATAGGTATAACCACATTGCGCTAGGCCATCACAAACAAAGTCTGAGATATTCTGAAAATATTCGTTATGTTTTTCGTCGTCGTAACTGTCATCTAAAATTAGTGCGTTATCTTGATCAGTTACAATAAGTTGCTCGTCGCGAGCCATTGAGCCCAGTGCAATAAAGCAATAAGGGACGGGAGGTGGGCCAAATTTTTCTTCAGCTAATACGAGTAATCTTTGCTTAAATGTACGCCCGATAACGGCCATCGCAGTACCAATCATGTGTGAATTTGCATCTTCATTAACCATGCGTACAAATACATTGGGTAATTGGCGTGCATAATGCGCTAAATCCTCAATTGTTTGTTGAGCAAGTATGCCGCGTACAAGTAATAAGCTGCTTTGCGATTCATAACGTAAAATATCAGAGAGAGATATAACCCCTATAGGACGTCTTTTTTGTACTACGGGTAAATGATGGAGATTATCTCTGAGCATGGCCAGTACCGCTTCAAAAATATAGTCATTAGCGTCTAAAAGCACTAAGTTAGTTGACATAATCTCTTTTGCTTGTGTGTTAAAAGCAAGCCCTTTAGCCACTACTTTTGAGCGTAAATCCCTATCGGTTATTATGCCAACGACTTGTCCATCATCTTCTTCTGGGTCATCATTTATAGGTTTATTTACATCAGTTACCAAAACCGACGATACCGCTTCTTCGGTCATCAATTTTGCAATATCTTGTATTGTAGACGTTGCATCTACGGTGACTACATCTCTGTGAATTAATGATTTTACCTTCGCAGTTGTAAGGTCATTCCCATCAGCTTGTTCAACAATAGCTTGATGTAAACGCACATTACCATCTGTTTCAAAGTAATCAGCAAATGCATCAAACTCATCACAGTAGCGGTTAAATAGTTCAACATTTATACAATAAACTAACGTATCTTCAAGAGCAGTTGCAGGAAAACGGACCTTACGGTTCATCAATAAACCCATTTGACCAAATATTCCTGCAATGGCCAAACGATTGTATAGCTCACCATTCCGGCGATACATTTCTACAGAACCACTTCTAATCACATACAGATCAGATATGTCTTGTCCAAAACTTAAAATGTCTGTTTTTGCTCTAAAATAAGCAACTTCTACTTGTTGAGCCAGCTCATTAAGCGCTTTTTGAGGTAAGTCATCAAAAGGAGGATGTTGTGCTAAAAATTGTGCGATTTCAACTTGTTCGGCTTGCATAAATCCCTTCCTGTATGCGCATTAAAATGACTAAATATGTTTGCAGATTAACACTATCATCGGAGTGTGAAAACAATTACTGCACAATTTTGGGCACAAAAAAAGAGCCTAAATAGACTCTTTAAATGTAATACTTATTGTAAAAATTTATTTACCGCGCTGAGCGTCTTTTTGCGCTTTTTTAGCTTCTTTACGTTGCTGTAAAACGGCTTGCGCTTCATTGCCAATATGACCTTCACCACGCGCTTGTGCTAGTTCTATTTGCTTTTGGCGTTCAGCAAAACGCGCGCGTTGTTCGTCTGTTACTTCCTCAATACAATGATGACAAGATACACCTTCCATGTATTCTGGCTTTAACTTTTCGTCTTCTGTAATTGGCATACGGCACGCGTGGCATTGATCATAAGAGCCTTTTTGTAAGTCGTGATCAACCGCAACGCGATTATCAAATACAAAACATTCGCCTTCCCACATGGTTTCTTCTTTTGGCACTTCTTCAAGGTATTTTAAAATACCGCCTTCAAGATGATAAACTTCATCAAAACCTTGCTCTTTCATGTAGGCTGTCGATTTTTCACAGCGGATACCGCCGGTACAAAACATCGCTACTTTTTTATGTTTCTCAGGGTCTAAGTTTTCTTTTGCCCACTGTGGAAATTCACGGAATGTCGTTGTATTTGGATCGACTGCATTTTGAAAAGTACCAATCTCAATTTCGTAGTCATTACGTGTATCAATTAAAATAACCTCCGGATCAGAAATAAGCGCATTCCAATCTTTTGGTTTTACATAGCTACCCACAACTTTTAGAGGGTCAATGCCCTCAACGCCCATCGTTACAATTTCTTTTTTGAGTTTTACTTTAGTGCGATAAAACGGGCATTCATCATCGTAAGATTCTTTTGTTACAATGTTTTTTAAATTTGGTTGCGTATCAAGCCATGCTAGTAAATTGTCTATCCCTTCACGTTTTGCAGAAACAGTGCCGTTTATTCCTTCAGCCGCAAGTAATAACGTACCGCGTACTTCATTCGTTTCCATCACTTCAAGCAATGGCTTACGGATATCTTCAAATTCAGGTAAACCAACAAACTTATACATCGCACACACTACAAAGTGCTCATTTGTTACATTATCTTTATGGACAGCCGTCATTTTATTTCCTATTTTGCTTTTTTAGCCAGTATTGGCGTTTACCGAATCGTAAATCCGGCGCATATGGGGCGCGTATTTTACGCTTTTTTAATTTAATTGCAAAAAATAGCGCTATAGATTGGTTTTTACTGTTAGCGACCTATCTGTGTAAGCTATAATGCGCTGATAAATTTATAGACTTAATTTGCTCATTTTGGAGAAACACACATTGCAGTTTACTGATCTTGGGATTGATACACGCCTTGAAACACAATTAGCACATCAAGGGATCACCCAACCCACCGACATTCAAGCTCATGCGGTGCCTACAGCACTTGCGGGGTATGATATTTTCGCTCAGTCTAAAACTGGGTCGGGCAAAACCTTGGCGTTTTTATTACCTGCTGTACAAAGGGTTATGAAACAAAAAGCACTCAGTAAACGCGATCCTCGTGTACTTATTGTTGCTCCTACTCGTGAGCTTGCTACGCAAGTATTTACTCAGCTGCGTTTATTAATTGCAGGCACAGCCATTAAGGCCGTAAAAATACTTGGTGGCGAAAACTTTAATGACCAAATAAAAGCACTTAGAAATGACCCACAATTCGTAGTTGCTACACCAGGGCGTTTAGCTGATCACATTACAAAACGTTCATTACAATTGAGTGGACTAGAACTGCTTATTTTTGATGAAGCCGATCGTATTTTAGATTTAGGCTTTACCGAGCAGTTAAAAATGATTAACGAGCAAGCTAATCACCGTTTACGTCAAACGTTATTGTTTTCTGCAACACTTGACCATGCTCAAGTAGATGCTCTATCACGTAACCTATTAAAAAAACCAAAGCAAATTACGCTAAGTGCAGCGAACGAGCAACATAGCGATATTAAACAAACTTTATATCTAGCCGATCACCTTGATCATAAAGAAGCGCTATTAGAGCACTTTTTGAATCAAGATGATGTTGGTCAATGCATTATCTTCACAGCAACACGTTCTGACACGAGTCGCTTGAGTGAAGCGCTTAATGCTAAAGGCTTCAAGTCTGTAGCGCTTGCTGGTGATTTAACACAAAATAAACGTTTAGATATAATGGATTCGTTTAGTCGCGAAAACTTTAAAATATTAATCACCACCGATGTTGCATCTCGTGGTTTAGATTTACTAAGTGTAACGCATGTTATTAACTTTGATTTACCAAAACACGCTGAAGAGTATGTACACCGCATAGGTCGTACAGGACGAGCAGGCTTTAAAGGTAACGCAATTTCATTAGTTGGCCCAAAAGATTGGGCAAGTTATTTAGCTATTAAAGCATTTTTAAATGATGAGTTAAAATTTGCGAGCGTAGAGGGCTTAAAAGCTAAGTTTAAAGGCTTAAAAGAGAAAAAGCCTGAGGCAACGTGGGATAAATCTAAAGAAAAATCCGCCGCTGTTAAAAAGCCTGTATTTAAACGCAAAGCCAAAGCTAAAAAGCCAACAGCACCTATTAAAGCACCAATGAACATTGATGGCGATACACCAATGCGCCGTAAAAAAAAGACTGAGCAGGAATAATTATGAGTTACCTAGGAACCACACAAACATTATTTGTAAAAGAAGTGAGTAACGAAGGTGCTTACTTAGACGGTCATGATTTAGGTGAAGTGTTTTTACCAAAACAAGAAATTAAACATGAGCTTGAAGCGGGCGATAGCATTAGTGTATTTATCTTTTTAGACAACGCTAACTTAGCAACTGCCACCACTAAAAAGCCACACGCACAAGTAGGTGAATATGCCCTGCTTCGCGTTAAAGAAATTAATAGTATTGGTGCATTTTTAGATTGGGGTCTTGAGAAAGATGTACTAACCCCTTTTAACGAACAAAAACCACGCATGCAAGAAGGTCACTCATATTTAGTTCGTTTGTACCTTGATAATGCAAGCCAACGTATTTGTGCATCAAACAACTTTAATCGCTTCCTATCTAAAGATGAGCCGCAATATACTCACTTACAAGAAGTGGATTTAATTGTTGCTGGCAAAACAGATATTGGCTACAAGGTATTAATTGAAGAATCGCATTTCGGTGTTGTTTTTTATAATATGGTATTTAAAAGCTTATTTGTGGGTCAAAAGCTTAAAGGCTTCATTCAGAAAGTACGTGAAGATGGAAAAATTGATGTTGTATTAGAAAAACCAGGTATGGGAAAAGTAAGTGACCTTGGTGAAACTATTATGCAAAAACTAAAAAATGAAGGTGGAGTTATTCCATTAGGCGATAAGTCTGAACCTGAAGCGATTAAAAAGATGTTTTCTACTAGTAAAGCTAATTATAAAAAAGCGATTGGTGGATTGTTTAAACAAGAGTTGATAGATATTGAAGCGAAATCCATTCGCTTAAGATCTTAATTATAAATAATAGGCTGTAATTACTAATATTATCTGTTTGTAATTAACCTAAAATATACTTATAAGGCAATGTACATTGCGTATATTGCCTTGAATAATCAAGCACTTCACCTTTTGACTCTAGGTTAAGCGGTGCCAAACGAAAAACCTTCTTTTCGCATTCTATTTTTTTATCATCAAGCTTAGATATGCAATCAGTTACTGTTATATGCTGAGATGTAAGTGTATCCTCATTTTTGTAACACAGGTGGTGTGCATAATCTTGCATTGTTTGTTTAAAATCGAACATATTGACAGGGTAATTCGTGATTATATCTGTTACTGATGTAACATCATCATATGCTTTATTAGAAAAAAGATTTTTATTTACTGAAAAACCCGCAACAATAATAATTATAAAACCTAATAATAACTTCAAAACAAACCCCTACTACATTTCAATCCTAATAATGTAACATAAAATACACATGAGGTAAGGGCTTTTAGCACTATATTGCTGCTTTTTGTTAAATTATGCTATAGATCTATTAACATCACTAAGCACTTTTACGGGATCATCCGCCTGAGTAATAGGTCGTCCTATAACTAAATAATCACTTCCTGCATCTATTGCTTGCTTAGGAGTCATAATACGCTTTTGATCGCCAGCATCACTGCCTTCAGGACGTATACCTGGTGTTACAAGTTTAAAGTTCTCACCTAACTCTGCTTTTAAAGCTTTTGCTTCTTGTGCAGAACACACAACGCCATCAAGCCCTGCTTCCTTTGCAAGCTTAGCTAAATATATAACTTGCTCTTGAGCAGATTTATCAACGCCTAAACGCTTTAGTTCTGTTTCATCCATGCTTGTTAATACAGTAACCGCGATAAGTAATGGCGCTTTATCGCCAAATTGTTCTAGAGCCGATTTAGCTTTGCTCATCATTTCAAAACCACCAGAAGCATGAACGTTTACCATCCACACACCCATTTTCGCAGCTGCAGTAACAGCTTTAGCTACTGTATTAGGGATGTCATGAAATTTTAAATCTAGAAAAACATCAAAACCTAAATCAATTAACTCTTTAACAAATGCAGGTCCAAAATAAGTAAACATCTCTTTGCCTACTTTAAGACGACATGTATCAGGAGAAAGTTGTTTAACAAAGTTTAAAGCAACCTCTTGATCATCGTAATCTAATGCTATAAGAATTTTTTTTGAGTGTTCGAAAGACATGACTATCCTAATGTATGGCAGTAAAATTATTAATATGGGGTTATTAAAATCCGTCTAAGCCTCGACTTGGAACAATGGTTTCCCAATGCTTACAAGAGGGGCAATTCCAATATATTGTGTAACTTGTAAAACCACAATGCTGACATTGAAAGTCAGGCTTTGTAGCAATATAAGAGGTTACAAGCTTATCAATTTCATTAAGTACTTCTTTAGAATTTTTATTTTGGTCACCCATTAATTGCAGTAAAAAACTGAAACCACGAATAGTAGGTTGACGTTTTAAGCTATCAGTTAGAAATTCAAAGGCTTGTTTAGTGTGTCCTTGCTCAAGCAGTGCTTGGCAATGTTTTATTTTAATTAATACACCGCCCTTTTCTAACAAGTCACTGACTAATTCATGAAATTGATGCGTTAAATTTAATTGTTTATAGCTGTGAGCAAGCTCATCAATAAACAACGGCGCAAACAAAGTGAATTGTGATACAAGCTCACGCCAGTAATAAATAGCTTTAACGTAATCTTCTTTCGCGTAAGCAACTAATCCTAACTCGTAAAGCGGACGTACGGCTTTATAATTTAAGCTAATCGCTTTTCTCATTAGTTGGGGTGTGTTATCACTTAAAGCTGATTCACAATAAAAATTAGCAATCGCTTTAAATTGTTGTTCTTTTGAAAATAGTTCGCTGTGGGCTTCAAACATGTTGATGCCTTTTTCCCATTCACGGGTTTGCGAATATAAAGTAATAATAGGGTCTAGCGCTTCTACATGGCCAGCCTTAACTAACCAAACTAAGTGCTCTTCTGCACTATCTAGTAGACCAGCCATTATATAATCTTCGGCAAGTTCTAAACGGCTAGTTGCAGCTTGTTGTTCATTTAAGCCTGGGTGTTTTAATAGAAGTTCATGAATTTTAATTGCGCGGTCTAATTCACCTCTACGGCGAAACATGGTGGCAAGTGTAGAATAGTGTTCAACAGAGTCAGCTGAAACTTCAAGCAAATTAATCAAGTGCTCTAAGCCTTGGTCTTCTTCTCTGTCGAGTAGAAACTTTAAGCCTTTGCTGTATTCAGAAGTGATCTGACGATTTAGTTGATGAGCTTGGTTTTTAGCACTGTTTTTACCCATAATCCAGCCGTAACCGGCGGCAACAGGTAATAGTAAAAACAAAAGCTCAATCATAGTTAGGTGTCTTTATTCGCGGCAAGCTTTTTTTTATCTTTTTCAGGCGCTAATTGCTTTTTTAAGCGGTAGTTTTGCCACTTTAATTGTGAAAACAATTTAAAGCTAATAAAACAACCCACTAAAACACCTAATAAAAAGCAGATACTTATTATTACAGCTAAAGGTAGTTTATTACTGGCTATAATATAATTTATTTGTACTAACTGTGGGTTTTGTGACCCTAATACAAATGCATTGATAAGGCATAGCGCAACCAGAATAATTTTTAATACCTTGAACAAGTAACTACTCCACTAAGTTAACTAGGCAATGCTTTCATTTACGCGGTCGCGTAATTCTTTGCCTGGTTTAAAATGAGGTACATGCTTTCCTTCAAGCTCAACTGTATCGCCAGTCTTAGGATTACGACCTGTGCGAGGAGCGCGGAAATGCAAAGAGAAACTACCAAAACCTCTGATCTCAATACGATCTGAAGTAGATAATGAGCCGGCCATTTGTTCAAGAATTTCTTTTACAGCATTCTCAACATCTTTCACTGGAACGTGTGCGTGTTGTTCCGCAAGTGTTTCTATCAGTTCTGACTTAGTCATAGCGTTTCCTTAAAAAGAGATATAGGAAGGGCAAAAAATGCCCTTCCAACTAAAAACTAATTATATATTAGTCTTTTTGTGCATTTGCGAAAGCAGCTGCCATTGCGTTTTCAAACACTGGCTCTTCTTTCTTAAGCTTCTCTAGTACTTCTTTCTCTTCTGCTTCGAAAAGAGCTTTTACAGATAAGCTTAAAGTGCGGTTCTTACGATCAACACCAACGTATTTAACTTCAATCTCGTCGCCTACAGAAACAACAGTAGTTGCATCTTCAACGCGCTCTTGAGCGATATCAGCTACACGTATGTAACCTTCAACGCCTTCGATAAGTTCAACAGTTGCGCCTTTCGCATCAACTTCAGTCACTTTACCTTTAACAATAGCACCTTTTTTGTTTGCATCAAGGTAGTTATTGAATGGGTCAGCTTCGATTTGCTTAACACCTAGAGAGATACGTTCACGCTCTGGGTCAACTTGCAATACGATAGCAGTGATTTCGTCGCCTTTCTTGAATTCACGTACAGCTTCTTCGCCAGGTGTATTCCAAGAAATGTCTGAAAGGTGTACAAGACCGTCAATACCACCGTCAAGACCGATAAAGATACCGAAGTCAGTGATTGATTTGATCTTACCAGTAACTTGATCGCCTTTGTTCTGTAGACGAGCAAATTCCTGCCAAGGATTAGCAATACATTGCTTAAGACCAAGAGAAATACGACGACGTTCTTCGTCAATTTCTAAAACCATAACTTCAACAGTGTCGCCTAAGCTAACAACTTTTGAAGGATGGATATTTTTGTTAGTCCAATCCATTTCAGAAACGTGTACTAAACCTTCAACGCCTTCTTCGATTTCCACGAAACAGCCGTAATCTGTAAGGTTAGTAACACGACCAGAAAGTTTAGAACCTTCTGGGTAACGACCAGCGATAGCTGCCCATGGATCTTCACCAAGCTGTTTAAGGCCTAGAGATACACGAGTTTTATCTTTGTCGAATTTAAGAACTTTAACTGCGATTTCGTCGCCAACATTAACGATTTCTGAAGGGTGCTTAACACGCTTCCAAGCCATATCAGTAATGTGTAGTAGACCATCAACACCACCAAGGTCAACGAATGCACCGTAGTCAGTAAGGTTCTTAACGATACCTTTAACTTCTTGACCTTCAACAAGGTTAGCAAGAAGCTCTTCACGTTCTTGTGAGTTTTCAGATTCGATAACTGCACGACGTGAAACAACAACGTTGTTACGTTTTTGGTCAAGCTTGATTACTTTAAATTCAAGCTCTTTGCCTTCAAGGTGAGTTGTGTCACGTACTGGACGAACATCAACAAGTGAACCAGGTAGGAAAGCACGGATTGAATCAACTTCAACTGTGAAACCGCCTTTAACTTTACCGTTAATAACACCAGTAACAGTTTCTTGCTCTTCACATGCTTTCTCAAGACGGATCCATGCTTCGTGACGCTTAGCTTTCTCACGAGAAAGAATAGTTTCACCGAAACCGTCTTCAATTGCATCTAGTGCAACATCTACTTCGTCGCCAACAGCAACTTCAAGTTCACCAGCAGCATTTTTGAACTGCTCAGCAGGGATAGCACTTTCTGATTTAAGACCAGCATCTACAAGTACAATGTTGTTCTCGATTGAGATTACTGTACCTTTAACGATAGAGCCTTGCTCTGCTTCAAAACCCTTTAAGCTTTCTTCAAATAACTGCGCAAAATTTTCTGACATACGAATATACGTCTCTATATATTATACCAATAAGCAACCATGCTGCATGGGGTTGTTAAAATAGCACTGGCATCCTGCTGGCGCATAAAATGTGTTTTAGCTTCGTTTAGGAAGCTTACCTTCAGAGATAGCAATATCTAATAAAGTTATTACTTTATCAAACACTTGCTGTGCATTAAGTTCGCTAGTATCGATCTCAATAGCATCCTCTGCAGGTACAAGCGGAGCAACGGCACGATTCATATCGCGCTCATCTCGAGCTTGAATGTCCTGTAATAGACCACTTAGTGTAACATCAAGACCGCGCGTATTCAACTCAACAAAACGTCTGCGAGCTCGCTCTTCTGCGCTTGCTGTTAAATATATTTTTAACGGTGCATCTTGAAAAATCACAGTGCCCATATCACGACCATCGGCGATTAAGCCATTTTCAGTGCGAAATGCACGCTGGCGGCGTAATAATGCTTCACGAACGCGAGGTAATGCTGCAACCTTTGACGCTGCAGCGCCTACTTCTTCATTACGAATAGTAGTCGTTACATCTTCGCCTTCTAAAATAACTTTTCCTGCATTAGTTTGGCTATCTACCAAAAACTGCACATCTAAATTTGCAGCAAGAGGGACAAGCCCTTCTTCATTGTCTAATGCAATTTGGTGATGAAGTGCAGCTAAAGATAAAACGCGATAAATCGCACCACTATCTAGTACATCCCACCCCAACTTGTCGGCTAACAAGCGACAAACAGTTCCTTTACCTGAACCACTTGGGCCATCAACGGTGATCACGGGCATTAATAACGCCTGCATTTAAAACCTCCTGCAATGCACACCTAAATAAACCGCGACATTATACGTCAGTTATTAAAATATATCTGCTATTAGTGTGTAACTTTTGTAATTACTTCTAAATAACTTATTCACTGACTGATGCTAAAACATTGAAAAATGTAGGAAATGTTTTATAAGTACACTTTGGATCATTAATCGTTATTGGCTTTCCGCCTACGGCAACCATAGCAAAACACATAGCTATACGGTGATCGTCGTAAGTGTCTATTGCTACATCGTTGAAGTGTTTAGGCGGTGTAATTTCTATAAAGTCATGCCCTTCTACAACTTCAGCGCCTACTTTTCTAAGCTCAGTTGCCATTGCGTACAAACGGTCTGTTTCTTTAACGCGCCAGTTATAAATATTACGAATAGCGGTTTTACCTTTAGCAAACAAAGCAACTGTTGCCAGTGTCATTGCTGCATCAGGAATTGCATTCGCATCTATATCTACGCCATTAAGCTCGCCTTTACGAA
Organism: Pseudoalteromonas sp. NZS100_1; assembly: GCF_015864285.1. NCBI lineage: Bacteria > Pseudomonadati > Pseudomonadota > Gammaproteobacteria > Alteromonadales > Pseudoalteromonadaceae > Pseudoalteromonas > Pseudoalteromonas sp. NZS100_1. The sequence continues at coordinate 213,397 of NZ_JADYXN010000002.1, read as the reverse complement.
CAACTAAACGCTCATCATACCAATCAATTTTAGCGCCTACTTGCTCCATTACTTTAGCAAAGCCTATATCACCTTGAACCGATTTAGCGCCAACACCTTTAATTTCAATCTCGCCGCCAGCAATTGCAGCCGCAGCAACAAAGTAAGAAGCAGAAGATGCATCGCCTTCAACCATAATTCGATCGAGTGATTGATACTGTTGACCACCTTTAACTTTGAAAGTTGCATAATCACTGTGTTCAACATTAACACCAAAACGTGCCATTACATTAAGCGTAATATCAATATAAGGTTTAGATACTAAAGTCCCCTTAATCGTTATCGTTGTATCACCGCTAAATAATGGCGCTGCCATTAATAGAGCCGTTAAAAATTGGCTTGAAATACTGCCGTCAATTTCAACTTCACCGCCGTTGATTTGGCCGCCTACGATTTTTAAAGGTGGATAATCTTTATGTTTTGTATAGGTAACATCGCCACCCAGCGTTTGTAGAGCATCAACTAAGTGCCCTATTGGGCGCTCTTCCATACGCGGCTCGCCTATTAGCTCGTACTCACCTTTAACGGCAGCAAGTACAGCCGTTAAAGGTCTGTAAGCAGTACCTGCATTACCTAAAAACAAGGGCTCAGTAGGTGTATTAAACACACCACCAACTCCCTCTACGGTCGCTACAGTGTGTTCATCATTTAAAGTTACATTTACACCTAATAACTTTAAAGCACCCAGCATATGGCGTATATCGTCACTATCAAGTAAGTTTTCTACAACGGTGGTACCGTTTGCCAGTGCTGCTAATAATAAAATTCTGTTCGATAGACTCTTTGAACCTGGTAGGGTTACCGTGCCATTTACTTTAGAAATAGGTTCTAAACGGAGCTGCTCCATTAGCTGTGCTCCTTTGCAAATGCATCCATAAAATCTACAAGTGCTTGAACACCTTCAAGAGGCATAGCGTTATAAATACTTGCGCGCATACCGCCCACAATTCTGTGACCTTCAAGTGCAAGTAAACCGGCCTCGTTTGATTGAGCAACAAATTTGCTATTTAAGCTTTCATCGTTTAACCAAAATGGAACATTCATGCGTGAGCGGCAGTGTTTAGCGACTATATTTGAATAAAAATCTGAGTTATCGATAAAATCATACAGTAAATTTGCTTTAGCAATATTTTGTGCTTCCATGGCTTTTACCCCACCATTGCTTTCAAGCCATTCAAATACTTCAGCCGCTAAATACCAAGCAAAGGTAGGTGGGGTATTAAACATACTGCCCTGCTTTGCTTCAAGTGCGTAATCTAAAATACCGGGTTTTGGTAAGCCTTCACGCTCTAATAATGTTTTACGCACAATAACGATTGATATACCCGATGGACCAATATTCTTTTGTGCGCCGGCATAAATTAAATCAAATTTATTAACGTCTATTTCGCGCGATAAAATAGTTGACGACATATCGGCAACAATTGGTGCTGTTGGGTGGCTAGGTACATCAAAAATCTCTAAGCCATCAACGGTTTCGTTAGGGCAATAGTGGATGTACGCTGCATCTGCTGGTAAATCCCAGTCAGCTACCGCTTTAATAGAAAACTCGCCATCAGCATCATTACGTACATCAGTAAAAGTCGTTTGAGTGAATTTACTCGCTTCATCTCTCGCGCTTTTTGACCATACGCCATTTTCGCAATAAAAAGCGGTTTTACCTTCTTGGTGTAAATTTAAAGGCACAGCACTAAACTGACCACGACCACCACCATGCATAAACAGCACTTCAAACTCATCACTAATATTCATTAGGCGGCGTAAGCTTGCTTCACATTTGGCAGTAAGCGCTAAAAACTCTTTACTACGATGGCTTATTTCCATCACAGAAACACCTAGATCTTGCCAATCTAGGAACTCTTTTTGCGCTTTTTTCATCACCGCTTGCGGAAGCATAGCGGGCCCCGCACAAAAATTATATTTACTCATTACCTTTGCCTCATTCCAGTAATTTAACTACTAAGCATGAACGTATAATACCAACTCACTAAACCTTTAATGAATGAATATAATTTCACACCCTATTAATTTTTTTCAACAAGATTAAAAAAAGCGGCCTTAGCCGCTTTTTCAATTTCAATTATTCAGAAGGAGGATTGTCATCCACTACTTCTTCAATAACCGTATCAACTGTTTCAACGTCATCGATATCAATTAAGTCACTTTCTGTAACTTCAATCTCTTCTATACGTTGTAAACCAACTACTTGCTCTCCGTCAATAGTTCTGATCAAAATAACACCTTGCGTGTTACGTCCAACCGTAGAAACTTCATTAACGCGAGTTCGTACTAAGGTACCACGATTAGAAATAATCATTATTTCATCGTTGTCGTCAACTTGAACAGCACCAACAACAGCACCGTTGCGTTCACTCACCTTGATTGATACAACACCTTGTGTTGCACGACTCTTAGATGGGTAATCTTCAAGCTGTGTACGCTTACCGTAACCATTTTCAGTTACCGTTAAAATAGCACCGTCAGTTTTTGGAACAATTAACGAGACAACACGTTGCTCGTCTGGCATTTTAATACCACGAACACCTGTAGCAGTACGACCCATTGGGCGAACACCTTTGAAGCGAATCTCAGGGTTACCTTCTTCGTCTAATACTGGGTTACCGTTTTCATCAACAACGGTAGTTTCTTCAGCTTCTTTGAAGCGTACAACTTTACCTGCATCAGTGAACAACATAATTTCGTTGCTACCATCGGTAATATCAACACCAATCAAGCTATCGCCATCATTTAAGTTAACAGCAATAATACCGCTTGCACGTTGACGACTATAAGCCGTTAATGGTGTTTTCTTAACTGTACCGAATGCAGTTGCCATAAAGATATATTTATCTTCTGCGTACTCGCGTACTGGCAATATAGCAGTAATGCGCTCATCAGCTTCAAGTGGTAACAAGTTAACGATTGGCTTACCGCGCGCTGCACGACTTGCTAATGGTAACTGATACACTTTAAGCCAATATAAACGACCGGCCGTAGAGAAACACAATATAGTATCGTGTGTATTTGCAACTAACAGACGCTCGATGAAATCTTCATCTTTCATCTTCGTTGCTGACTTACCTTTACCACCACGACGCTGCGCTTCGTAATCAGACAATGCCTGATACTTCACATAACCTTCGTGAGAAAGCGTTACTACAACGTTTTCTTCAGTAATTAAATCTTCTAAGCTTATATCGTGAGCTGCGGCGTTAATTTCTGTACGACGCTCATCGCCATATTGCTCTTTAATTTCTACTAGTTCGTCACGAATAACTTCCATTAAACGCTCAGGCGTAGCCAAAATATATAAAAGATCAGCAATTAAATCTAATAAGGTTTGGTATTCACTTATAATCTTTTCGTGTTCAAGACCAGTCAACTTGTGTAAACGTAAATCTAATATTGCTTGAGCTTGTTGCTCAGAAATATAATATTGACCATCACGAATACCTAAATCATCAGCAAGCCAGTCTGGGCGGGCAACATTATCTTCGCCTGCTTTTTCAAGCATGCCTTGTACATGACCTAGTTCCCACGGACGTGCTGTTAAAGCAATCTTAGCTTCAGCAGGTGTAGGAGATTTACGAATAAGCTCGATAATTGGGTCAATGTTTGCAAGTGCAATCGCTAAGCCTTCTAGCGTGTGAGCACGGTCGCGAGCTTTGCGTAAATCAAATACGGTACGACGAGTTACTACTTCACGACGGTGAATAATAAACTCTTCAAGCATTTCTTTTAAATTAAAACACTTAGGTTGGTTATTAATTAAAGCAACCATATTCATACCAAACACAGTTTGTAACTGAGTTTGTGAATATAAGTTATTTAGAATAACTTCGCCTACGTCACCACGTTTGATCTCAATAACGATACGCATACCGTCTTTGTCTGATTCATCACGTAGCGCACTAATACCTTCAATTTTCTTATCTTTAACTAGCTCAGCAATTTTTTCAATTAGGCGAGCTTTGTTAACTTGATAAGGAATTTCGTGAACGATGATTGTTTCACGGCCTGTTTTTTCATCGGTTTCGACGTCGGCGCGTGCACGCATGTACACTTTACCACGGCCAGTTAAGTAGGCTTGTTCGATGCCCTTCTTACCGTTGATAATTGCAGCCGTTGGGAAATCAGGACCAGGGATATAATCCATTAACTCTAAAATAGTTAAATCAGGATTTTGAATAAGTGCCAAGCACCCGTTCACAACTTCAGTTAAGTTATGTGGTGGAATGTTTGTAGCCATGCCTACTGCAATACCCGACGAACCATTCACTAATAAATTAGGAACTTTCGTTGGTAAAACATCAGGGATGAACTCTGTGCCATCGTAGTTAGGAACGAAATCAACCGTTTCTTTTTCAAGATCGGCTAATAACTCATGCGACATTTTTGCCATACGTACTTCTGTATAACGCATTGCCGCTGCTGAATCACCATCAACCGAACCGAAGTTACCTTGGCCATCTACAAGCATATAACGTAGTGAGAATGGCTGAGCCATACGAACTATCGTGTCATAAACTGCACTGTCGCCGTGTGGGTGGTATTTACCGATTACGTCACCGACCACACGGGCCGATTTTTTGTAAGGCTTGTTCCAGTCATTACTAAGCTCGTTCATTGCAAACAAAACGCGGCGGTGAACAGGTTTTAAGCCGTCACGTACGTCTGGTAATGCACGTCCTACTATTACGCTCATTGCGTAATCTAAGTAGGAGTTTTTTAACTCGTCTTCAATATTGACTGGCAGAATTTCATTGGCGAGATCAGTCATTTGATATCACATTCCTTCAGTATCAGCTCTCAACAACCCGGTATTGGGTATTAAGAGTATTTGTTATTATTACTAACAGCCATGCTATCACAATTAATTTCAATTTACAGGCGCAAAACTTTGCGATTTATCAATTTAGCCCTATATAATGGCCTCAGATTGACGAGGAAGTATTTTATGACCGAACATCAAAATGTAGATCACGCAGAAATAGCAAAATTTGAAGCCATCGCAGAGCGTTGGTGGGACCTAGACGGAGAATTCAAACCTCTTCACGAAATTAACCCGTTACGTTTAGATTTTATAGCAAACAAAACGCAAGGCTTATTCGATAAAGAAACACTCGATGTTGGCTGTGGCGGCGGCATTTTAAGCCAAAGCATGGCGCGTATGGGTGCTAAAGTAACCGGTATCGATATGGGACAAGAGCCTTTAACTGTTGCTAAATTGCATAGTTTAGAGACAGGCATAAATGTAGATTACATAAAAGTACCTGCCGAAGAGTATGCATCACAAAACCCAGAACGTTTCGATGTAATAACGTGTATGGAAATGCTTGAGCACGTACCCGACCCAGCTTCTATCATTCATGCAGTAGCAGCACTTGCAAAGCCAGGTGCAGATGTGTTTTTTTCAACGCTGAACAAAACGCCTAAAGCATATTTATACGCGATTGTTGGCGCCGAAAAGCTATTAAAAATGGTACCTGAAGGTACACATGACCATAAAAAGTTTATAAAACCTGCGCAACTTATTGCATGGGCAGAGCAAGCGGGTTTAAAAGTACGTGCAAGTACAGGGCTTTCTTATAACCCACTATCAAAGCAATATACGCTTAATAACGACGTTAGCGTAAATTACATACTTTATTTTGAGAAGTTAGCTTAATGGCTAGCTCTCAATCCCCACAGCCTCTTATTGAGTACGATGCATTTTTATTTGATTTAGACGGCACCCTACTCGATACCGCTGATGATTTAGGCGCTGCTTTAAACGCAGTGCTTATTAGTAATAAAATCACACCTGTTAGTAGTGATGTATACCGCCCTGCAGCATCTAACGGCGCAGGCGCATTATTAGAGGCTGGTTTTAAAGAATTATGGGCTAAACAACCCCAAAGCGAGCTTATAAAGCAATTAGTTGACGAGTACGCTGCAAACATAGCAAAGCACACGCATTGCTTCTCTGGTGTTGAATCGTTACTTATCGCCCTTGATCAGAAAAAGATCAAATGGGGGATCATGACTAATAAACCAGGGTTTTTAACCGATCCTTTAGTGGCAGCTATTCCCGCATTAAAAAATGCCAGTGTGATAATAAGTGGCGACACATTAGCTGAAGCGAAGCCATCACCTCTACCACTGCTACATTGTGCAAAGCTTATGCAGGTAGAACCAAGCCGTTGTTTATACATTGGTGATGCACAACGTGACATACAAGCAGGCAAAGCGGCAGGTATGCATACCGCAACGGCACTTTGGGGTTACATCCCAAGTAAAGATGAAGCGATAGCTTGGGAAGCCAATTTTAACTGGCTAAGCCCAATTGATGGTTTTAACCATATATAGTGCTATGTTAATTATTAAACACTATATATTGTGATTGTGTTAGTTTTCACACAAAGCTTGCTGATAAAAAAAGCAGTCAGAATTTATTTTTAAAATGCGTAAATTTAGCAGATCATTAGTTTACTTTTTAAACGCCTTTGGTTGAGTGGTCGTTTAAGTGTGAGCGTCTACTAACACAAATACGCTATACCGAAGTTATCCACAAATAGGGGCAATTATGTCCCTTGCAAAACAACTCAGACCACATTAGAGTTTTATTAACACTTTGATGGGATTGATATTTCAATTAAGTGGAGGGGCTAACACCATACTCAAATTTTGAATATGATGTTAGCAAAGACACTTGCTCGAGTTTTAAGAAAGTGCCCAAGTTTGGAAGTTTGAGCGTAACTTATTCTTATATTCTCAGCAAGTGACTAACTCAGATTTAGGATAACTAAAATTGAAGTTCAGTTTATCTATAGAAATATCAGAAAGTGTAATAATAGGTATTTTTAAAATTATTACACTGAGCAGCATGCTCTTTGTATAAATTTAAATGGGCTATCTTTTAGCCCATTTCTATATCTTCCCTCTAATTATGCTTTTTATTTATAAAAGCGTTCAACCATGAACACTAAACAACTCACTTAGATAGTGCACTGAAACCATATATAGTGCCATGTTAATTATTAAACACTATATATTGTGATTGTGTTAGTTTTCACACAAAGCTTGTCGATAAAAAAAGCAGTCAAAATTTATTTTTAAAATGCGTAAATTTAGCAGATCATTAGTTGATTTTTGCATATTCTAACTTAAATGATTGTTCGAAGGTGAGTGTCTACTAACACAAATGCGTTATCCCAAAGTTATCCACATATAGGGGCAATTATGTCCCTTGCAAAACAACTCAGACCACACTATCTTGTGATCTCTAAATTGAACAACACCAGATATTGTGGCCAAATGTTATTCAATTAAATTCGCCATTACGGTGAAACTTATAATAAATGAGTACTTACCTTGCTATTGCGAGGTATGACCCATTGGTCAAAATACATAATTCCCAAGGAATACAGGCAAATGAACCAACAGTTATCTGTAAGCAAACGTGACGGGCGTAAAGAGCCTCTTGATCTTGATAAGATCCATCGCGTTATTGAATGGGCCGCCGAAGGTTTAAAAAACGTATCGGTTTCGCAAGTTGAATTAAAATCACACATTCAGTTTTACGACGGTATTCGTACTAAAGACATACACGAAACCATTATTAAAGCTGCTGCAGATCAAATTTCAAAAGAATCGCCTGATTACCAATACCTAGCGGCACGTTTAGCTGTATTCCATTTACGTAAAAAAGCGTATGGTCAATTTGAGCCACCACGTTTATTTAACCATGTAACAAAAATGGTTGAAGATAAACGCTACGACGCTCACTTACTTGTAGATTACACTGAGCAAGAGTTAGACGAGCTTGATGCATACCTCGATCATTCTCGCGATCTTAATTTTAGCTACGCGGCTGTAAAACAGCTTGAAGGTAAATACCTTGTTCAAAACCGTGTATCGGGCGAGATTTACGAAAGTGCACAGTTTTTATATATTTTAGTAGCTGCGAGCTTATTCTCTGACTACCCACGTGAAACACGCGTTTCTTACATTAAGCGTTTTTATGATGCAGTCTCGTTATTTAAAATATCATTACCTACGCCTATTATGGCAGGTGTACGTACGCCTACTCGCCAGTTTAGCTCATGTGTATTAATTGAGTGTGGCGACAGCCTTGATTCAATTAATGCTACATCGTCTGCGATTGTTAAATACGTATCACAACGTGCGGGCATTGGTATTAACGCAGGTCGTATTCGTGCGTTAGGTAGCCACATCCGTAATGGCGAAGCGTACCACACAGGTTGTATTCCTTTTTATAAGCACTTTCAAACAGCTGTTAAAAGTTGTTCGCAAGGTGGTGTACGTGGCGGCGCAGCAACATTGTTTTACCCGCTTTGGCACCTAGAAGTAGAAAACCTACTTGTGCTTAAAAATAACCGTGGTGTAGATGACAACCGTGTTCGCCACCTTGATTACGGCGTACAGTTTAATAAATTAATGTACTCTCGTTTAATTAAAGACGATTACATTACGTTATTTAGCCCATCAGACGTGCCAGGCCTTTACGACGCATTTTTTGAAGACCAAGAAGAGTTTGATGCGCTTTACGTAAAATATGAGCAAGACGAATCTATTCGTAAAAAGCGTATTAAAGCCATTGAGCTTTTCTCTATGTTTGCACAAGAGCGTGCAAGTACAGGTCGTATTTATTTACAAAATGTGGACCACTGTAATACACACAGCCCGTTCATTGCTAAAGTTGCGCCTATTCGCCAATCTAACTTATGTTTAGAAATTGCATTGCCAACTAAGCCACTAAGCAACGTAAACGACGAAGAAGGCGAAATTGCCCTTTGTACACTGTCTGCGTTTAACTTAGGCGCCATTGAGTCACTAGATGAGCTTGAAGAGCTAGCTGAACTTGCAGTGCGCGCACTTGATAACTTACTTGATTTCCAAGACTACCCTGTACCGGCTGCAAAAAATGCGACTATGGGTCGTCGTACACTAGGCATAGGCGTAATTAACTACGCATACTACTTAGCTAAAAACGGTAAGCGTTACTCAGATGGCAGCGCAAATGCACTGACTCACAAAACGTTTGAAGCGATTCAATACTACCTAATGAAAGCATCAAACGAGCTTGCTAAAGAACGTGGTGCATGTCCTAAGTTTAACGAAACAACGTATTCACAGGGCATTATGCCAACAGATACGTACAAACGTGACTTAGATAAAATTTGTGATGAACCACTTCACCTTGATTGGGATACATTACGTGCCAGCATTAAAGAGCACGGCATGCGTAACTCAACACTAAGTGCGTTAATGCCTTCAGAAACATCGTCGCAAATCTCTAACGCAACAAATGGTATTGAGCCACCACGTGGTCACATTAGCGTTAAAGCAAGTAAAGACGGTATTTTGAAACAAGTAGTGCCTGAGTACGAACGTTTAAAGAATAACTACGAGTTATTATGGGATATTCCATCAAACGATGGTTACCTACAACTTGTGGGCATAATGCAGAAATTTGTTGACCAAACTATATCGGCAAACACAAATTATGATCCAAATAAATTCGAAGGCGGTAAAGTACCTATGCAAGTCTTATTAAAAGACTTACTAACTGCGTACAAACTGGGTGTTAAAACCTTGTACTACCACAACACTCGCGATGGTGCCTCAGATATGCAAGAAGATACTCCAGAAGTGGAAGATGATGATTGTGAAGGCGGCGCGTGTAAAATATAGTTATTAATTTTTATTTTAAGCGGGCATTTAGCCCGCTTTTTCTGATAGTTTTTTGAGTGATAAACATGTCTTATACTACATTTAGCCGAAACCATAATAACCAAATGCTAGAGCCAATGTTTTTTGGCCAAACTGTTAACGTATCTCGTTATGACCAACAAAAATACCCAATTTTTGAAAAGTTAATCGAAAAGCAACTGTCTTTCTTTTGGCGTCCTGAAGAAGTAGATGTAAGCAAAGACCGTTTAGACTTTCAAGCATTACCCGATCACGAAAAGCATATATTTTTAAGTAACTTAAAATATCAAACTTTGCTTGATAGCGTACAAGGTCGTTCACCTAACGTTGCCCTACTTCCTATTGTATCGTTACCAGAGCTTGAAACATGGATAGAAACGTGGGCATTTAGTGAAACGATTCACAGCCGCTCGTACACGCATATTATTCGTAATGTTACGCAAGCCCCTGAACTTATTTTTGATGACATAGTTAGCAACGATAAAATAAGCGAACGTGCCGATGCTGTAACCACATACTACGATGACTTAATTAATTCAGTGTCGCTTTACAACCTTTACGGTGAAGGCAAACACGAAATTAACGGCAAAACAGTGATCGTTAATTTGTTCGAACTTAAAAAGAAACTTTACCTTGCCATGATGTCGGTAAATATTCTTGAAGCCATTCGTTTTTATGTAAGCTTTGCGTGTTCGTTTGCGTTTGCTGAGCGTGAATTAATGGAAGGTAACGCTAAAATCATTAAGCTTATTGCGCGTGATGAAGCACTTCATCTTTCGGGTACTCAGCATATTTTAAATATTATGCAAGACGGTAAAGACGACCCAGAAATGGCAATTGTTGCAGCTCAGTGCCGCGACGAAGCGATTAAAATGTTTGTAGAAGCCGCAGAGCAAGAAAAAGAATGGGCAGAGTACCTATTTAAAGATGGTTCTATGATTGGTCTAAACAAGCATATTTTATGTCAGTACGTTGAGTACATTACTAACGCACGTATGACCGCTATTGGCTTACCAGCACAGTTTGAAAATAACAGTAACCCTATCCCATGGATCAATTCATGGTTAGTGTCTGATAACGTGCAAGTAGCACCACAAGAAGCTGAAATTAGCTCATACCTTGTTGGTCAAATCGACTCGCAAGTAGATGCCTCTGAATTTGGTGACTTTGATTTATAATGAGTGACAAGTCTGCTGCAAGCATAACGCTTGCAGAAAACAGCCAGTGTATAGAATTTACCACTGGCTGCCCTTCTGTTTTACAGTGCTTAGAATCCATGAAAATAGACGTTGCATTCCAATGCCGCGAAGGTTACTGCGGCGCCTGCAGGGCAACGTTAGTGTCAGGTAGTGTTGAGTATAACGAAGAGCCACTGGCGTTTGTGCGCGAAGGCGAAATACTCCTGTGCTGCTGCAAGCCTAATGGCAATATAAGTATTAATTTAAAGTAATTTATGAGCAAAAATAAAAAGCCGATAATTTATTATCGGCTTTGTTATTTATAAATCAACGACCCAGGGAGATTGTTGTTTAATTATATTATTTTTCTTTTAAGTAAACGGTTTTCTTTTCTAGATATTGCTCTAAACCAAACTTACCGTCTTCACCGCCAAAGCCACTTTGTTTCCAGCCATTATGAAAACCTTGATGCTGCTCACCCATACCACGGTTAATATATACCTCACCCACTTCTAATTCGTTAATAGCTTTATTAATATCTGAAAAGTTTTGCGTAAATATATAAGCGCTTAAGCCATAAATACTGTCGTTACAGTACTGTATTGCTTGATCCATATCTTTAACTTTTACAATAGGGAGTACTGGCCCAAAAGTTTCTTCGTGTACTGCAATGTTATCTTGCTTAACGTCTACAAGTAACGTTGGTTCGTACCAACAACCACCTTCGAAACCCTCAACAGACGCAACTTTACCACCAGTGGCAATGCTTGCACCTTGCTTAATACTTTGTTGAACAATGTGATCAATGTTGTCTATTTCACGTTGATTACATTTAGGACCCATTTGTGTATCTGGGTTCATAGGATCCCCAACACGAAGTGCTTTTACAGCTGGTATAAATTTAGCCATAAATGCATCGTACACAGACTCTTGAATATATAAACGCTCAACACAGGTACATACTTGCCCGCAGTTAGCAAAGCGACCCCAAAGCGCACCTTCAACAGCCTCATCAAGGTCGGCATCTGCCATAACAACCATCGGGGCTTTACCGCCAAGTTCAAGCATTACAGGTGTCATGTATTCTGCGCTAGTTTTATAAATTTGCTTACCTGCCGCAGTAGAGCCTGTCATGGTGATCATTTTAGTTATTGGACTTTCACACAATGCTTGGCCAACAACAGACCCTGATCCATTAATAACGTTTAGCACGCCAGCAGGAATCCCCGCTTCGTTTGCTAAACGACCCAGCTCGGTGGTTGCTAAAGGTGTTTCTTGGGTAGGTTTTAATACAATAGAGTTACCTGTAATCAACGCAGGTCCAATTTTACGACCAGCCAATGCCAGCGGAAAATTCCACGCAGTAATACCAACAACTACGCCACGTGGCACTTTATGAATGTATATTTTTTCATCTTCGTTATCTGAAGGTAAAATATCGCCTTCAATAGTAAGTGCATGGTCGCATGCATAGTCAATAAAAGTCGCTGTTACGTCGACTTCCATTTGTGCAACTGATAGCAATTTACCTTGCTCTGCAACAAGCATTGGTGCAAGAATATCTTTATTTTCACGAATTTTATTAGCAAACACGCGCAATATATTTTGACGTGTGCGAGCTGTCAATTTAGCCCACTTTTTCTGGCCTACATTCGCTGACTCAAGTGCATACTGCGCATCTTCTATACAGCCTTTTGGTATTTCACCAATTTTTTTACCCGTAGAGGGGCTTAGTATTTCAATGATGCCGCTCGCTTTAGACGCAACATATTCACCGTTTATAAAATTTACATTATTATGGAAGTTCATTGAACTATCTCCCCATCCATCCGCCATCAACCAATAAAATAGCGCCGTTTACATAACTAGCAGCCTCAGAAGCCAAGAACACTGCGGGCCCTTTAAAGTCTTCAGGATTTCCCCATCGACCTTGTGGAATGCGCGCTAAGATGGCTGCATTACGCTCTTTGTCATTGCGTAATGCTTCAGTGTTATCGGTATCAATGTAACCTGGCGCAATGGCATTTACATTAATGCCTTTACCTGCCCATTCGTTAGAAAGCGCCATAACCAATTGCCCAATAGCACCTTTACTAGCTGCGTAACCTGGTACTGTAATACCACCTTGAAAAGTGAGCAAAGAAGCCGTGAAAATAACTTTACCCTCGCCATGCTCTATCATTTGTTTGCCTATTTCGCGGCTTAAAATAAATTGAGCATTTAAGTTAACTTCAATCACTTTATCCCATAAATCATCTCCATGCTCAGCCGCTGGTGCACGTAAGATTGTACCTGCATTATTGACTAAAATATCAATTTTAGGAAAATCGCTTTTAACATCATTAATAAAAGAATAAAGCGCATCACGATCACCAAAGTCACATTGATAGGCTTTAAAGTTTCGGCCAAGGGCTTTAACTTCTTTTTCTACTTCTGAGCCTTCAAGCTCTAAGCTTGCAGACACACCAATAATATCAGCGCCAGCCTGTGCTAAACCTAGTGCAATACCTTTACCAATACCGCGCTTACAACCTGTAACAAGGGCTACTTTGCCTTCTAAGCTAAATTTTTCTAACATATTATTCATTTTAATACCTTTATAATTTTTATTATTGTGGATTACATTCAACAAGCGCTTTCATGCCTTCTGGATTTCCATCCATACTCGCAAATGCACTACCAATATCAGTTAACGAACTAACCGAACTAATAAAAGGTTTAAGATCTATTTGGCCCGATGAAATTAACTCTATTGCCCAATCAAAATCTGCCGCTTCGTATACGCGCGCACCTAATAACTCCAACTCTTTCCAAAAGAATTGAAATAAATCGATTTCAGGTTTAACACTGTGAATAGCCACCATGACTATACGACCCCGACGCCCTGCTATTTCGGTCATAGCCTCTATTGCGGGTTTTACGCCTGATACTTCAAAAACTACGTCTGCGCCTTTTGTTTGCGTCCAGCTATCTACATAGGCAGCTAAATCTTCTTCAATGGGATTAACCGATTTAACACCTAGCTCATTGGCAAAAGCACGGCGGCTTTCGTTAGGCTCAGACACGAGCACTTCTGCACCAACACTTTTAGCAACCGCAGCAACTAATTGACCAATTGGCCCGCCACCAAGCACAACCACTTTCTCACCCGCTTGTAAGCGCGAGCGTCGTACATCATGGCACGCAACCGATAACGGCTCTATTAATGCGCCTTGTTTTAAATCAACGCCTGCTGGTAATTTATGTAAAGTACGCGCTTTAACTGTCCAGCTTGACTGAAAAGCACCTGGCGTATCTATTCCCATAAACTTTAAGTTTTGACAAATATGCGTATGCCCTGCATTACACGTAGGACAATCGCCACACCAATCTAATGGACGTACTACCACGTTTTCGCCTACAGCAAAGCCTTCAACGCCTTCACCTATTTCTGCAACAACACCTGATATTTCATGGCCAATTGTTTGCGGAATAGACACTCGTTGATCCATTACGCCGTGGTATATGTGCATATCTGTACCGCAAATCCCAACGTATCCAACACTCAATCTAATCTCACCCGCATTAGGTTTAATAGATGTGCCTTCAACAATGTTAAATGACTTGTTACCTATATATTGTGCAGCTTGCATATTTTTATACCTTCAAGAATGTTTAATTAAATAGTAACCAAGTAAAGCATCATTAAAACAATGCCGATACGAGGAATATCAAAGTGAACTATCACACCTCAATATGGTTTATTGTTAACAATTTACACCTAGGTATGTTGTTTGTAAAGCCACTATCAAAATTTAATATAACTTTAGAGCGCAAAAGCCAATACGTTAAAAAGCATTAAGAATAGTTATTAAAATTTACTTGTATGTTTTAATATCAACATATATTGTTAACAATTAACACGGTATAAAGAGGGACAATAATGATTAAAAACAAAAAATCTGCGCTTAGCGTAGTGATTATCAGCGCTCTAAACTTAGCGGGATGCAGTCAAAACATACAAACACACACGCCCAGTAGTAAAACAAATAACAACGTAGTCTTTTCTGACGTATCTGAACAAGCAGGTTTAATAACACAAAAAAATTGGAAGTATGGCGGCCCTACCATTGCAGATATAAACAGTGATGGTCACTATGACCTACTACTAACAAATCACGACACCACTCCTATTCGGTTATTTATGGCAAATGGCGATAATACATACACACTACAAGATAATATTTTTCCACGAGCAGATCTTCATGGGATGTCGGCCGGTGATTACGACAACGATGGCGATCTCGACGTACTTATTGCCCTAGGTGGCGGAAATGGCACCAAGCCTAAACCACAACGATTACTTAAAAACAATAATGGCAAATTTGAAGATAAAACTGTTGAAGCTGGCTTATCTAAAATGGGAGCTCGCGGGCGCTCTGTGCGTTGGATTGATGTAGATGGCGATGGCGATCTGGACTTTATACAGATAAACGCCGAAAAATTAATTCACGAAAACTCGCCACGTAATATAATTTTTGAAAATATTGGTAACGGAAAATTTGCTCATCACCCCTCACCTTCTTTTGAAAATATAAAAGCCGAGCGCGTATTATTAACCGATTATAATAACGACAACATACTCGATATTTTTGGCTTCGATGCTTATAATAATTTAAGTATATACAAAGGAAATAACGACTTTTCATTTACTGATGAAACTAACAACGTTATTACAAATAACAAAGAATATAAAAACACGTTAGTTATTGCTCAAGCTGATATTGATAACGATGGTGATATGGATTACTACCTAGCTCGCGGTAAACCAAATTACCAAATAGCTAATAATAGTATCTCGTATAACAAAGAAAATAAGCGGTTAGATTTGCGCGATGAAGGTAACAAGAGTCACGACGGTATAACACTCATTACAGACAACACAAACTCAGGAAGCCTTATATTAAGTGACTTTTATCACTTCCCACGCGCCAAACTATTAAGCCAAATGGATGTATATATCGGAGAGCAAAAAAAATTAATTAATACACCTAATAAAAATACAACTATTAGCCAACAAAAAGCGCTCGGTTTTCCAACTAAGCTTGATAAAACCGGCTGGTACATTGGTTATTTAGGTAATAATAAATGGCGTGTTGAATGGGTACTTACAGATAACCTTGCATGGGATATACGTGCATCGTTCAAAAATGTAGCTGAATACCAAAGTGATTGGCAGCCACAAAATCAAGTCCTTACCGATGTATTACTACGTAACGATAACGGTAAGCTAGTTGATATTTCATCTAAATTACCAGCATTAACAAACAGTAATAACTGGGGTGTTGTACCAGGAGATTTTAATAATGACACTAAAATAGACTTTATGGTTTATCGCTTTGGTAAGTTAAAAGAGCGTATTTCTGATGTACTCTTAATAAATCAAGGCGATTACAAGTTTGAAGCAACAACAGTGCATAATGCCAATACTGAAATAGGCCAAGATTCTCATGGTGATATGGGGGCTGCCTTTGATTATGACCAAGATGGTAAATTGGACCTACTCAGCGGTGATACAGACAACGGCCAGTGGCATTTGTATAAAAATACCACTGAGTTAAGCGACGCTCATTATACCCTTATAAGAGTTGGCTACTCAAAAAGTGGTATTGATCCGTATGGTGCAAAAGTACAAATTAAAACGCCAAGTGCAGCCCAATATCAAGTTATTGGTTCGCAAAGCGCATCTCACTCGCAAAGCTTACTTAATATTGTGCATTTTGGATTAGCACAAGCTGATACGCTTTCATCAGTTGTAATTACATGGCGAGATGGCAGCCAAAAAACGCTCACTAATGTTAAGGTAGACTCACTTATAAAAGTGGGAGAATTTAAGTAAGTCCTGTTTAATATGTACTAGCTCAGGCTTGATCTGACAGTTACCCATTTTTCTAATGATGACTGTTAGTTTAGATTTGAGCTAAATTCTTTTCTGCCCAAACCGTTTTTCCATCCAGTAATGTTTTAAGTGGTGTTCGACCGCAACATACTTTCCCTTGATGATTCCGATCATTGTTGTAGTAATCCATCCATTCGTCCAGATCTTTTTATAGTTCTTCCTTAAGCGTATAGCTAACAATTGAACGAACACCACTACCTAAAACAAACACGCCTAATTTACGAAGCTCATTGCTGCTTCTATGATGGCCGTGAGCAGGATAGTCAACTGCATATTTAATGACGGCTTGCTCTGTTTCTTCGTCAACGCGATTCTTTATATTTGGTGTACGGCGGTTCTTTTCGATTAATGCATCAATCCCCCCTCATTAACGAGTTCTTGATAACGATAAAATGTATCTCGTGATACGCCCATGACTTTACAGGCTCTTGATACATTACCTAGTTCTTCAGCGAGGTTAAGTAAACCAGCTTTGTGTTTTATGGTTGGGTTGTTAGTATGCAACATGAGAGTTACCTTTTTGTTTGTTTTGATTTAAAGATTCGACACCTTTATCAAAACGGGTAACTCTCACTTTTTTCAAGTTGAATTGTCAGATATTGTCTGAACTAATACATATAAGTTAACTTAATATATTTTTGCCTTTATTCTCTTGTTGATGAATAGTTACTGGCCATCCTGGATACTGATTACTTGCTTTACCATCAGCTATATCTATTAAAAACTTATATGCTTCCATTGTGTATGTCAGCTTTTCAGAATCAAATGTAATAAAGCCAAAACCACTCCCTTTCTCATGTGCCTTTACATAACGATTACTGGATTTACCAACCTGTGGATTTCCTACCGCATAGACATAAATCTTATTACCGAAAGTGTCATTATATTCGCCAGTTTCGCCAAGGCCGTGTGCTGGCCGGTTTTGGTAAGGCATGCTCATCGAATCAGGTTTCCACCATCTTGGCCAACCGGCAGAAATAGCTGGCGTACAAAAAGCCCAATTGCTATCTCTTTGCTGGTTTACGCCATATTGCGATAAAGAACCTAAATGGGTATCTCCACAAATATGTAACGCCATAGAGTCACGCATTGCGTCAATTGCACGGTTACGTGCAGATGCAGGCCAACCACTCGAATCAAAATCATATTTCAAGAAGCGATCAGGCAAGGGCTGATGAGTAGAAATAGCAGCAAACACCGTTTGACTTAATACCGCTTTTAATTTATGCCCACGCCAATCATTACCCCACTTTATAAGAAAGTTCTCTTGGTGGTTTCCTAACAGGTCTAAGCCGGGGGGATTGAATATAGGATTATAAAAAAGTGGGTCTTCATCTTGTCCCGTTTCGCCAACCGCAACATTAATACGCTCTGGGCCACTTTTCCATTGTCTGTCGGCAAGAATCGCAAAACCGACACCGCCATATAGCATAGTGCCATAATACGAGCTAATACCATTAGTTGGCGTTGGATCATAAGGATCTGGATTATGGTTGAGAGTGGTTTTATGTATCATATTTACCACGCGTGCAGAATCAATGTAACCACCTAATGCACTTGCTGAAGGGTCTTTGGAAATGTTTTCCATCCTTGCACCACCTTCCCCCCACAAATTACCTTGGAGTACATCATGATCATCGGGCAAACAAATTGTCGGTTGATTACGCATTACCTCTTTGAAAGCCAAGCCAAACTGATAGAATTTGCGTAAGTAATTTAAAATCGCTAAATTATCTGGAGTACGAATTACACCAAATCCGCCATGACTTTCATAAATTTGATCACCAGAAAAGAACACCAAATCGGGGTTTAGTTTTTCGACATTTTGAGCAACAGGTTGGTACGGAAAACCATAATCATTTTGACACGTGAGCGCGGCCATTCGTAATTTTTCACTCGCTGGGTTCGCTTTTATAATCCCTGAATATATATCTGGGGTTTGTGTACCATCTGTGTGTTTTTCACGGTATACAACCCGAAAAGGCGTATCGCGTGTTTCATCCCAATTAGCAATACGAAAGGTCGCCAACCAGCCATCATGGTCTATGACTTGCGAATCAATAGCGAGCCACTGATCATCACGCTGTATTTGTAGTTCTATTTGCTGATTATCTTGTTCACCTATAGGCCCTGTGTAAGCACTCAACTTCATCACAAAGCCTTCATCACTCAATGTATCGTTTAACGAATACATAGTCCAAAGTATCGGACCAAACGCTTGTTCATCTATTACTGAAAATGCTTCACCTTGCATGGTCCAATTACTAAATTTATATCGTGCGCCCAACTTGTCTTCAGGTGCATTTTCATATGTGACGGATGGAATCGAAAAGTTACTCACCAACGCCACATTGCCTAATAATTCAGTGGCTGCAGCCAAATGAGTGAGAGTACCTATCACTTTTCCTGACGACGTTAAACTAGCCGTTAACTCTAAAGCCATGGCACCTGATTGAGGTGTTCCAGTCAGCGTTAAAGTAACAGCTTGATCCTCTATCGGAATCGATATAGGCACGGTGTTATTGCCTAACACTAAATCGTTGTTTTTAATACCAAGGTCATAACCCTGCTGTACAAAACAATTACTACGGTATTCATTTAATTCACTTTTAGCACCAAGACGAATACCCGCGCCACCATCGTTGCTGTTTTGCTCTAAGCGAGACACTTGCACCGACATTGTAAAAGCTTGGTCAAGATGCGCTATTTGGTGAGTGAGTGAATGAACACTACGATTACCACCTCTACTTCTACATTCAGCAGCACCATTAACTACGCGCCAATCCTCCATTGGATTAGCCCAATATTGTTTTCCAAGCCATACTCTATCATACGTTTTATACCAATTATCATGATGAGATTTAGTACCGCGGGTAGTTGTTGAAGCCACTGTCCCAAAACTGCTAGTGCAACCAGAAATTCCTGTAGCAGCAACACCAGCAGCTAGTATTTTGAGGACTGAACGACGAGATATGTTTTTGTTCATAGTTTTAATCTCACAAATCAAATATTGTTAACAGTAAACAAACTATATTTGATTTTTTACTAAAGATCAGCATTTTTTTTCTAAAAACGGTTACAAATTGATAAAAGTTAATTGCAAGTATTATCAGTGATGTTTACCTAGACACTAAATATTTTACCTAGCTTGTTATAAAAAGGTATTATTGCTGATAGTTTTCTTAACCCGCCCTATATAAAGCTTTGTTTAGATAACCGATTAGAGCTTCCCACTATGAGAAAACTACAGTAACAATTTCTAAAATGAGATAGATTCTCCACTTTCAGTTAATAAATTTTTTGGGCTTGTTTATAAGTCATATCGCCTTTTTCTACAGCGTCGACAACTTGCAATTTAAAGCCTAATGAATAATCTCGTTGTGTTCTTTTAATCGGTGTATTATTTGACTTGGTCATAATAAGCCCTAAATGTGTAAACACATTTCAGGACGAGACAAGTAACAAAAGCCAAAAAGCCCGCAGCAATGCTGCGGGCTTTTTATTAGATTAAAAATTTAGAAATTAATACGGGTATTAAGTCTAAATGTACGTCCGGTATGATACTGGTAGACCGTGCGTGACTTAGTTGCATCCCCTTCTAGTGGGCTGCCTTCGGAGAACGTTTGACCACCAGCATTTAAGAAACGACTCGTAAAGTATTGGCGTACGCCTTCGTCGGTTACATTGGCAACTTGTAGTGATACCGTCATGTAGTTATTTACTTTATAACTTGCAGAAAAGTCGAGCGTTTTACGTCCCTCTTCCCACAGCGATCCGTTTTCCCATGAGCGTTGTACAAGCTGATCGGTTGTCCCTTGGTAAGATAGACGTAATTGATGACCATCTTTTTCCCAAAAACCCGTTACGTTGTAGCTATGCTCTGGCGTATAGGCAACCGCCAATGAAGGAATTTTTACATTATTATCAATCGATGATACTTCTTGATCGTACTTACTGTCTTGATATGTATAGTTAGCCTGTAAGCCAAGGCCGGACCAAATACCCGGTAAGTTATCGTAGGTTTGCATGTATTGAAGCTCTAACCCTTTAATACTTGCCCCTTTACCATTTTTAATACGGGTAGTGTTAAATTTGGCACACATTTGCTCTAAGTCACCTGAATACATCCACTCTTTTTGATAATCCTGGCCACCTTGGAACCGTTTAGGCATACACCCTTCTAAGCTATCTTGGCCAGCAATCAGTACTAAATCATTTGGATCATAGGTTTCGCCTTCTGTTAAACCTACGTCACGTAAATCATCCATGTAAGTAACGATTGTTTCTGATTCTTCAAAGTTAGTCATATCTTTATAGAATAACGTCGCGGCTAATAAGCCGGAATCATTAAAGTACCATTCATAAGATAAATCTAAATTAAATGATTCAAGAGGGTCTAATTTAGGATTAGTCAGTGTAATTGAGTTATTACGATTTTCGCCACCCCATTGCGTTTCTCTCACTTTAAAACCAGGGCGAAGCGAGTCAATTTGCGGGCGTGCCATTGTTTTTGATGCTGCGAAACGAATAATGGTATCTTCACTGTATAAGTAATTTAGATTTAAACTCGGTAAAAATAAATCATATTCATGCTCATCCGTAACGGCAAAAGAGCGTAAACTTCTGTCTTCCGTTGGTAATAAATTTCCTGCTTCATCATAAACTCGTTCACCGTAAATCCAATGTTTTTCTGTCGAAACATCAGAATGACGCCATAAATACCACTCAGATTCAAACTCGCTACCTTGTATCGCGTTAGGATCATGACACGGGCCTTGATCTGGTATCCTAACATCATCAGTCTTATCATTGGTTCCTAAGGTGTCATAACCCAAACCATCCGTTCTAGACCAACGAATTTCTTCATTATAATTAGTGCCATAAAACGGAGTCGCTGCACAAAGCGGTAAACTTGGGTCACGCAGTTCTGCAAGCTTGAATGGATCCATTAAACGGGCATTATTTGATGGGTCATAAGCAAACTGCACACCTGATGCACCTTGAACTTCAACCGTTGTTTTAACATAACGAACACCGACATCACCACTAATGCGTCCATCTAATAACTCAAAGTTGAGCTTTGTGTAAAATGCTAGGTTATCGAATTCTGTATTTCTTGTATTTGAATTATCAGTATTAAATGCCACTTCTGGGCTACCTAACGCAACTTCAAACGCTTTGAAAGCTGAAAAGCTATTCCAACCATCAGTTACATTATCGCGACCATAACCAAGGCCTGCCATAAAATCATCTACTGGGAATTCATTGCCGTCTGTAACCATTGCCCCGGTGATATCACGTAAGCCACTGCCTAAAACCGCAGGTAATCCAGTATTTGGGTTTGTAATTACAACGCCTTCACCTACACTGTTAAAAGACCCTTGCTGTGCATCAACATACTTAGAACGTTTAGACCATTTAGCACCAAATTCGATTGAACGAAAGTTATTTGAATCTAGAACGTAGTCAAAGTCGACAAATAATGACTTTTGTTCATCTTCTACCCTATTTAAAGTTCTGCCCATGTAAGATAAATGCTGAGCATCTAATTCGTCAGGGTTAAACCCGGTAGTGCTATAGTTATCCCACAGGCTTTCTGGATCACCAAAGGTATTATTTTCGCCATAGTCAATTAAGCCCGTACCGGTTACTAAATTACACTTCCCACTAATACAGTCATAACCCACAGGTTCCATATCTTCAGGCGGAACATTTTTTAAACTCCATGCACTAATGTTTGCAAAATTTTGTAATGCTACATATACAGAATTATTGGGTATTTGCTCAGTTTTAGAGTAACCAACTCCCGCATCCATCGTTAATGAATCACTAAAATTATGGTTCATATCTAAAGAAAATATTTGATTGTTATTTTCAAAATCCCCTTCAGATTGCACCAAGCCACCACTGCCAAAGCGGTTAACAAATTTAGTAAATGTATTCGTTTCTAAATCAATGGTACGCCAGTCTTGTTCAGGATCTGTATATTCAGCAGTTACACCAGCCAAACCAGGGTCTTCACCTTCAACCAAGTTTTTAGTTTCTACTGAGCGGGTGTTAATTCCATGCATAGAATTATTTATATCTTGCTTACCAACAATAGCATTAAAGTTAAATTCAGTATTTTCTGTTGCGCGCCATTGTAAACCTAGACTGAAATTCACACGATCATTTTGACTTTCTTGATATTGATACTGTACGGCTCGAGGTGTAATACCTACAGCATTTTCAATAACATTACCGTTAGTATCTTTCGCTAAAGGGGATTCTAAGGCATACCAATCTGTTGCCGAGTATTGATCTTTACGATACGCATTGGTTTCTTTAACTGCTGTTACAACCACGCCAAACGTATCATCAAAAAACTTTCTTGAAAATGTACCCGACACTTTGTAATTATCTTCTTCTGATAAGTCATTGTAACGACCTTCGAGCGTCATGGTGTTTATTTCGTAGTTTAAATCTAACGGCTTAGTTGTTGTTAAATTTATATTGGCACCTAATGCCCCCTCTTCATGATCGGCACTTGGGGTTTTAACCACTTCTATTTTAGATAAGATATCTGAAGAATACTGCGATAAATCGACACCTTGACTATAACCTGTTGAGCCAAGCTGGACACCATTCATACTGATGTTATTTTGTTGTGAATTAGCGCCACGAACAGTCACCCGTGCGCCTTCACCATCAACAGATTGCACCGACACACCAGTTACACGAGAAAGCGCATCAGCAATATTTTGATCGGTAGACTTACCAATGTCTTCAGCGTTTATGGAGTCAACAACGTTTTCAGCAAAACGCTTATCATTAATAGATTTTTTAAGACTGGCGGCTAACCCGCTGACTTCAATTATTTCAATATCGGCTTCTACTTTCGATTTTTCTTGTGTGCTTTCGTCTTGCTTGGCGTAAACCAATTGTGTTGCAAGTACTGCAGCTGTAATCGCGCTCAACTTGAACGCTTTGTTGATGATTGTCATGTGTGTTCCCTTTCTAAGGTATTATTATGTTGTCAGGTTAATCTTTTGTAAACAATAATATAATAACCAAACGATTGTCAACTGTATTTTGTTAACAATCTTTACTTAATTATAAAAAAGCAACTTAATGCGTAAGCATTAAATTGCTCTTAATTAACAGTGTTAAAGTAAATATTTACACAGAGTTTATCTAGGGCGTGTTGATCTTTGTAGATTGAAATTTGTTCAATCTAGGGGCGATTAAATCGCGGCGCGAGGTTTGTAACCTAGTGGGCTAAGTAAAAACCGAGCAAAGCTTCCGCGTCCTGCTCACGCCCCTTACCTACATCCATGTAGGCAACAAAGAGTAAGTAGCCCCTAGGAAGAACCCTTTGGGCAGCGCCTGTTTGGCATTAATGCTACGTTATCGCCTATTCATGGGGAATAACCACACTACATAGGCTCCGCCTTGCCTAAAAACCAAACAGTCTGCTGCAAATTCACCCACCAAAGATCAACACGCCCTAGCCTAATCAAAATTCTTTTATATACGGCCAACCAGCAAACTGTTTGCCTATAGAAGGATCGGTATTCCATTCCCAACACTCTAACTGATAATATTTTTTAGCGTGATTTATTTTAATAATTCCGTAACCTTCGCTTTTTAAGTTTCGGTCTGCTAAAAATTTACCCCACGTTGTATTTTGTTTAGCAAAAAGCTTATGCGTTACTTTTGGATTAGCTGCGGCCAGTACACGCATTTTATTACCAAACGTGTCGGTAAAATCACCGGTATTTTTGTCGTTGTTTCGCTGATTGGGTAAAGGTGCGTGGGGTTCAAACCAACGCTGCCAAAACGCCGCACTAGCTGGGCCTGCAAAAAACAAACTGCCATCATCAAAAGTATTTATTCCTTGGTAGGCAAGCAACCCGAGGTGTTGATCTCCCGCAATTACTAATGCGTTAGCGTCACTTACTAGTTTTACTGCGCGTGTACGCCCATCAGCCGGGTAGCCATGTGCATCGTAATCTATTAATGCTTTGCCATTTTCATCGGTTTGAGGCGACCCCCACATGGAAGCTGTAATACATATTTTAGGTTTACCCGGGTGCATAGTTTGCCAGTCTTTTAAAAAGGCTTCTTGGCGTTTACCTAATAACTCACCCGTTGTGGCAAGCTTATTAGCTTTGTAGTCAGGTGGCGTTTTAAATTTACGATCCTCAACCATCGCAAAACTAATACCGCCATATTCAAATGCAGCATAACTAACCGGAATATCATATTTTATCGGTGTGGGATCGTAAGGGTCTGGATTGTGACCGTTTTGCATACGGTAAATCATTCTAACTAAGTCTTTATCCCACTTATAACCACCGTCTTCTTCTTTTGGCATATCGGAGTGCTCGGCTCCATCGCCCCACAAGTTACCTTGCAGTACATCATGATCATCAACCAAAACAAGTGTAGGCTTATCTTTTATACTATCGGCAAATGCCCAGTACCATAAGTACCATTTATATAAGGTATCTAGTTTGGCATCTTTTGTGTGCCGACCATAACGAGTTGGGTATGTTTCATAGTACTGATCGCCACAAAAAACATACATATCAGGGTTATGATAATTGGCATTTTCAACAAGCTCAGTGTGAGGGAATAAAATATTATCTTTGGTGTAACGCCCTAAATCGCGCTCGCTGCTAATAAGGCGCGTGTAATGTGTGTTGTCTAAGCTTTTGGAGGTAGGAATAATACAAGAGTACAATGCAATCGTGAATTCTTTAGTATTTTGTGGGTCCTTAGCAATAGTGCCAAAGTATAAAGTGTCTTCAGGCTTTTGTGGGTTAACAATTCTGTATTGAGCTTGTTTTAAATAGTTCCAATTACTTAACCTAAACCTTGCTACAAACCCATCTTCAATTTTTGCTGTGCCTGCATGCTGCCAATCCAATTGGTTTTCAAACTTATATTGCAGCTCTACGCGTGAAAATTCTTTAATATTAATAGGCATTAACTGACAAGATAACTTGAGGACCTGTTTATTAACGCTATACATACACCCCATAACCGGGCCTAAGGTATTGGCATTATTTAGAGTTATTTTACCGCCACCGGTTTCAATATCACTAAACCCCCAACGTGCGCCTGCTACAAAAGGCTCTGAGGAGCTTAATAACGAAATCCCCCCTTGCAGTTGATCTGCGGGTACTTTGTGAAGTAAAGCAAATCCTAACTCCTGGGCTGTATTTGTGTTACTTGCCACAAGACGAATATCAAAATGGTGTGTATCTATTGGGTCTAAATGGCAATCGAGTGTTATTTTATCGCCGCTTTTATATTGTTGTATATTAAATGGAGCACGATTAATAATAGTAAAATCAAGCGCTTTGCTTTCATCATCAAACTGTCTAAATGATAATTTACCTAAACTGTCAAAGGCGGCAATTATTCCGCCATTTTCGCCACCAGCTCGCTGTGCTAAAGCAGCACCTTTAGCTGATAGCTCACCTTTGCCAATTCCTAATAAAAATCCACAAAAGCCCTCTTCATTCGGTGTTAAATTGCGTACGGTGGCTTTTATACGCCCACTTTGTAATGAGCCATTAAGCTGCCTAGAGAGTAACGATACAGTACGCGCTTCAAAATCTTTTCCTTCTCGGGTACATAAAAGCTCATTACCTATACGCTGCCAATCTTGTAGTCTGTTGCCCCAAAAATGCTTACCAAGCCACACCTGCTTACTAAAATTCGTATTATCTAATGGCGCAGTTGAGGTTAAGTCACCTCGGTATGATGCAAATAATCCGCTGCAACCACTTAACAGGCTTGAACTTAGTAGACCAGCGCTGAGTTTTAAAAAACTTCTCCGTTTCATTTTAATCACCTTTATTATTGTGTGTGGATTAGGGCGCCTTGTGTAGACAGTGCTTTACATAAGGAAGTTATACATTTGGATAGCCATTAGGGTTATTACTTTGCCAGCGCCATGTGTCTTTCATCATGTCTGCGAGGGTATATTGACATTGCCAGCCTAAAACAGACTGGGCTTTAGATGAATCGGCCCAAAAGGCAGCTAAGTCGCCATCTCGGCGCTTTACAATGTCAAAGTTAATATCAACTCCGGTATACTCAATAAATGCTTTTACTATGCCAAGCACAGAATAAGGAGTACCAGTGCCTAGGTTAAATGCTTCATATAGACTGTGGTGTTGCTCGCCAAGCCATTTAAGGGCTTTAATATGACCATTAGCTAAATCACTAACGTGTATATAGTCCCGCTCACATGTACCGTCTTCAGTAGGGTAATCGCCTCCATAAATGGCTAATTTGTCACGTTTACCTACAGCAACTTGAGCAATAAAGGGCATTAAATTGTTAGGAATACCTAATGGGTCTTCTCCTATTTGGCCGCTAATATCTGCGCCAATAGGATTAAAGTAACGCAGGCTGGCTACTTGTAAACCAGTATTTGAGGCGACTATTTCTTGTAGTATTTGCTCAATCATTACCTTTGTTTGCCCATACGGGCTTGCTGCACGCCCTAGAGGTAAACTTTCGGTATAAGGCACCGATGCGCCTTGTCCATAAACTGTAGCTGATGAGCTAAACACGAGTTTATCAACATTATATTTAAGCATGCATTGGCATAAATTTAAGGTAGACACCAAGTTGGTATAATAATACTCAAGTGGTTTTTCTATGGATTCGCCTACCGCTTTTAAACCTGCAAAGTGAATAACCGAATCAAATTTATGCTCGCTAAACGTGGCAGACAACTTATCGTTATCAAGTAAACTGGCGTGAATAAATTCAACTTTTCGCTTTGATAACGCTTCTACGCGAGTTAGCGATTCACGACTCGAGTTACTTAAATCGTCTATTACTACTACGTCAAAACCATCTTTTAATAAGCTTAAAACAGTGTGGCTGCCAATATATCCCGCGCCTCCTGTTACCAGTACTTTTTTCATTAGATTGTCCTTATGCTCTTATAAGTGATACACCAGCTGAAGGTACGCTTGTGTAAATCGTTTCTTTTAATCCTGTTTGTTGCTCGTACTGCGTTTCAATAGCACTAATTACATTCTCTACCAAAAAATTAGGAACAAACGCCACTACACAACCACCAAAGCCACCGCCCGTCATTCTTACGCCGCCGTGTTCATTAATTACTTTTGCGATAATATTCACAAGAGTGTCAATTTGGGAGGTGGTTATTTCGAACAAATCACGCATAGAGGCATGGCTTTGTGCCATTAGTGTACTTAGTTTGGTTATATCGTTATTACTAAAGGCTTGCATGGCTTCTAATGTTCGCGCATTTTCATACACAATGTGCTCTACACGCTTGGCTACTTCAACGCTTAATGTATGTTTTTTTGCCTCAAACTCATCAATACTTACATCGCGCAAGCTCGGTTTAGACAAAGCTTCTGCCCCTGCATAACATTGCTCTCGGCGTAAGTTATATTCGCTATCAAGCAAGCCTCGTTTAACGTTTGAGTTAACCATTAAAATAGTCATCTTTGGGTCAATGCTCACTTCAATTAAATCAAGTGAGCGGCAATCTATACCCAATGCTTGTCCTTGCTGACCACACGCCGATATAAGCTGATCCATAATTCCACAGTTGCAGCCCACAAAATTGTTTTCAGCGGCTTGTGCAATTTGAGCTATGTCTTTTCGCTCAATAAACAATTCACATAAATGATTAAATGCATAAGCAATACCTACCTCAAGTGCAGCCGATGAACTAAGACCAGCTCCTTGCGGGACATTACCTGTGATGCATATATCGCAGCCACTGAGTTTATGATTTCGTTTTTGCAGTTCATCAACTACGCCGCGAACATAATTACTCCACGTTTGCGTACTGTGGCTATTAAGCGGTTTATTTACTAAAAAGTTGTCGGTTTGGTTATCGCAATCAAGTGCAAGTACATTTACTACATCATCAGTTCGAGGGGACACCGCAATGTAAGTAGCGTATTCAATGGCACAAGGCAGTACAAAACCATCATTGTAATCGGTGTGCTCACCAATTAAATTAACACGCCCTGGGGCTTTGACAACAAAGTCGGCATCGCGTCCAAAGTGGTTTGAAAAAGCTAACCGTGCGCTTTGTTCAACATTCATTTAGTGTTCTCTTTATAATGCGTTAGTGATTGTTTCTTCAAAATAGTGGCAGCTTGCTCGGGTGTAATATCACGCTGTGCTTCGGCCATCATCTCGTAACCAACCATAAATTTTTTAACACTGGCTGATCGTAGTAATGGCGGTAAAAACTGCGCATGTAATTGCCAAAATAAGTGGCTTTGACCATCATAAGGCGCGCCATGCCAGCCCATAGAGTACGGAAATGAACATTGAAATAAGTTATCGTAACGAGTTGTTATATTTTTAATAATTTCAGCTAGACTACTTTGTTGAGCGTCTGTCAGCTGTATCATTTGAGTAATCGCAAACCGAGGCAATAGCAGTGTTTCAAATGGCCATGCAGCCCAATAAGGCACAACCACCAGCCAATCATCGTTTACACAAACCACGCGTTCTTGCTTTTCAATTTCACGTTTTGCGTAATCAAGCAGTAAATTACTTTTATACTTTTCGTAATATCGTTTGAGGTTTTCGTGTTTACGCGCAACCAAACTAGGTAATTTATTTTGTGCCCAAATTTGACCATGTGGATGTGGGTTAGAGCACCCCATTACAGCGCCTTTATTTTCAAATACCTGAACCCATTTGTAAGTTTTTGATAACTCTATGCATTGCTCTTGCCATGTGCTTACTACATTTGTAACTTGCGAAACACTAAGCTCTGGTAGTGTTTTTGCATGATTAGGCGAAAAACAAATAACACGCGCAGTGCCACGCTCTGTATGCATACTAAATAGGGGATCGGTTTGCTCCACATCAGGCACACCTTCACGCAAGGCGGCAAAGTCATTAGTAAACACAAAGGTGTTTTTGTAATCTGGATTTACTTCACCGTTAATACGCGTATTGCCTTTACATAAAAAGCAGCTTTCGTCGTATTCTGGTTTAACCTCAATATCTACACTTTCTTCTTGACCTTGCCATGGGCGTTTAGCCCGGTGTGGCGACACCAACACATATTCATTTAATAATGGGTTTAAACGCCGGTGTGGATGCTCTGTCGGGTCAAATTGATTTTGTTGCTCACTCATTCTTTACTTTCCCTAGTTACTGTTTTGAAAGGTACCGGCGTCGAGCACTTGCTTACGAGGAGTAAAACGACAAATATAGTTCCAGTTCCAACTGGCATCGTATTTATGGCACAACCCCCAGCTAATTCCAGGTGCTGGATTTTGCTCAAACCCTTGCGCTGGTCGATATAAGCCTATCGCTTCTGGACCGCCTTTTATATGCGCCATAATTTCAAAATTAATACCGTCCTGAGCAAATTGAATGGTGTTTTTTTCAGGGCCATCGGTTGTTAGCAAACTAGCAATACCCCCTTTATAATTCCAAACAACGACCTCATGACCGCTATTTGAAATAGGGTTATAAGGCGATTTAACATAAGGACCTAATACATCATCAGCAATAGCAACACCGTGTTTTATTTCACGACCACCAAAGTTCATTCCTTCACCTTGGGTTTCGCCTTTGTAGTACAAGTAAAATTTATTATTAAAAAATACTAAACATGGGTCGTGTACTTTATGACTATCAAAACTACCTTTAGCTGTTACTGCAAAACGACTGTCTTCATCACCAAGCCATTTACCATCTTTGCTTGGGCTTACAATCGGTTTTGGTGATTTTATCCACGGCCCAAATGCAGATTCAGAGTGAGCTATTGCAATATGTTCGTACTGACGATTTGTATAAGGTGTTTGTACTGTTTGATAAACCAAATAATAATGACCTTGGTGTTCAAACACTTCAGGCGTAAAAATTGCTCTGTCGTCGTAATCACCTGGTTTACCTGGGCTTACAGCTAAGCCTTGTTCTTGCCATGTAATACTGTCTTTTGAGGTGGCATGCCAAACTTGCGTTAAATCCCATGGAAATACTTTGTCATTCGGATTAGTAGAGTTAAAACCAACCGTTTCCCCCTCACCTTTGGTGTACCAACAATGGTAAACACCATCAATGTATAAAACAGATGAAGGATCGCGACGTATAACCCCTTCTTCATAGGCAAAATCACCCAGCAACGGTTCTATATCAAATTCTGTAAGCCACTGCGGGCCATATTTATCGTAGCCACGCTCTATTGCACGCTTACTTGCTAAACTTAATTTTTTATCAGACATGTTAATTCCTTACTTACCTAGGCTTATATTTAGCGACTGGTATACGTCAAGAGGTAAAATCGCGCCTTGATGCTGCACAACTTGTGAGGCAACACTGTCAGCCATTTCTAATGCATTTTGAGGGTTTTGTGCACACATTCTGGCGGCTAAGT
The DNA here is from genome assembly GCF_015864285.1 of Pseudoalteromonas sp. NZS100_1. NCBI lineage: Bacteria > Pseudomonadati > Pseudomonadota > Gammaproteobacteria > Alteromonadales > Pseudoalteromonadaceae > Pseudoalteromonas > Pseudoalteromonas sp. NZS100_1. The sequence goes on along the minus strand of NZ_JADYXN010000002.1, from coordinate 182,133 downwards.
AGGTTCCGGCAAATGAGTCACCTGCCGCTGTACTATCAACTTGCTTTGCAGCGGGTGTAAACGGACATGACGCTTTAAGATCATCTTTGCAATAAACCTGCATCCCGGCACTACCAGCTTTAATAACAATTTCGTCGATATCAAATTGTGTACAGTACTGAACAATCTCTTCAATGCTTGAATGACCGAATAACACACGGTGATCATCAAGACCTGGTAAAACTACATTACTAAGCGCATAAGCACGCTCTAGCCATTCAATAGCGTGGCTTTTTGATTGCCACATACGCGCGCGATAATTAGGGTCGAACGCAATTGTGCAGCCTTGTTTTTTAAGAGCAACTAATAATGTGAGTAAACCTTGTTTAGATTCATCATCTAAAATACCTAAACTAATGCCACTGAAAAACACCCAGTCTGATTCTTTCAAACCTAAATTAAATGGCTTTTGAGTATATAAACTCATCATATGCTTCGCTGCTGATTGATTACGCCAATAATCAAAGCTTCGCTCACCATCAGCATCCGTTGAAATAGCGTAAATACCCACGTTATAGTCTGCTGTTGTAATCACGTTTTGTGTATTAATACCTTCTTGTTGCCAACATTTGAGCATATTGGCACTCAGGACGTCGCTACCTACAGCTGTAAATAGCGCGCAATTTAGTGTGTTAGCAAAACGCTTTGCATACACAAGAGCATTGTAAGTATCGCCCGCAAATGACTGCTTGCATTCGCTAATACCTGTTGGTACTAGCTCAACCATACATTCGCCTATAGCGAGTAAAGTACTCACACACCCTCCTGTACTTTTTTAGTGTGTAGGCCTTCTAGGTAGACTTCAATTTCTTCTATCGATTTATTTTTAGTCTCTGGCATAAACTTAAATAACAATGCAAAGCCGGCTACACCCGATACGGTATAAAGTAAAAAGATGTTTGCAGCGCCTAAATTACTTAGCTGCCATGGGAAAAACTGCTGAACAAAATAGCTAATTACACTGGCAATAAATGCAAAGGTAGGAATGGCCACACCTCGAATACGAGTCGGGAATATTTCAGAAAATATCACCCACATAATTGGCCCAATCGAAAAGTGAAAGGCTGCAATAAAGCCCGCTATACCAAATGATATAAGTGGCGCGTTTATAGTTGCTGCGCGTGAAATTAAATCGCTTTCAAATAATTGCTGTTGCGAAGCTGTAAGTACGCTCGCTAAAGCCTGCTTAAATTCAATATCACTGTGATACACGGTACCAATTATGTGCTCCAGTCCTGTAATAGAGTTTAACGCTGAAAACGAGGTTATATCTTCAGCCGACAAACTATATTCTGCCTGGCTAAAGCCTAAATAACACATAAACAAACTAATTGTTGCAGCTGCTAATCCCCAAATAACAAGGGGTCTGCGCCCTAACTTATCTATCAAAGCAATAGCTACCACAGTAAATACAATACTGACTAAACCAATTAAAACAGCGTTAAAAAAAGCAGCATCAGTGCCGACTCCCAGTTGTTCAAACACCGTTGGAGCATAAAACATTATGGCGTTAATCCCCGTCACTTGCTGCACAATAGCAATAGTAAAAGCAATAATGACAGCTGTGCGAACACGACTTTCGAGTAGTTGTTTAAATGAAGAAAAATACCCACCTGTTTCGCTGTAATCAACCAAGCTCTCTTTAATACTCTTAAGTTGCTCTTGGGCCAATTCAGTATTTTTATTTAAACGATGCAAGATAGTTATAGCGCGTGTTTCGTTGCCTTTCATAACTAACCAACGCGGGCTTTGGGGAATAGTAAATAATAATAAAAACCATAAAATAGCAGGAATAATCTCAACGCCTAGCATCCAGCGCCATAAATTATCTTGTACATTCCACTGTGTTACCCACTCAAAATTACTGTGAGCTAAATCAACAAGTAAGTAGTTAGCAAAATACGCTGCGGATAATCCGACAACAATATTTATTTGAATCATAGACACTAATTTACCACGGTACTTAGACGGTGCAACTTCGCCTATATACATAGCAGCGACCGATAAAGACGTGAATGCTAATCCACCTATAAAACGAGCAGCAACTAATAGCTCGTAACTTGGCGCGAAAACCGATGCAATTGCCGACAGTATGTATATAAACGCAATGCCTATTAAAGTATTTTTTCGGCCAAACATATTGCATATGTAACCGGTAATGACTAAAGCAAATAGCACACCAAAACCAGGCGCACTCACTACAGTGCCTATTTGAATGTCTGATAAATTGAATTCTGCCGATACAAAACGAACCGTACCTGAAATAAGAGCAGCGTCTAATCCAAATATAAAGCCGCCAAAGGCGACAATAAATGCAAAGAAAAACACATTACGTTTACTACCATTCATACTTCTATCCAACTTTGTTGTTATCATTGTGTGTTGCTTTATATAGAGAATAAAGCGAGTGCTAGTGTCAAAACCCAACATTGTTAACAATTAACCATGAGTAATGACTTCGAGACTATTTCAAAATTAACGCACTTGCAACATCTATTTTAAGAAATCATGCTTTAACTTAAATTCTTTTACAATTAACATTAAAAATTAGTTAAACAAAATCAAAAGTTTATTATAAATGACACACAAAAACACAAATTGCACATTGTCAACAATATTCAATTTTGTTTTTTTGTTGTATGGTATGTTAAATTGTAATTAAAGGTTGAACAGCAATGAAATATAAAAAGAACATACTACTCACATCGCTCTTGCTTGCGCTAAGTGCCTGTAACCAACAAGAAATCAAGGTTGAAAAACCAACCAATGAGCCTACAGAGGTTAATTCAGCAGATACATTAATGTATTTATTTGCTGATGCTGCACACACACAGCTAACCCCAGTTCAATACAAAAGTAATGCAGCCACTGTAAAGGCAGAAAACTCTGTATTAGATGTGACATTTCAATCTAAGAAAAATTCGTACGCCAGTATTGTTTTTTCACCGGAAAAACCTTGGGATTGGAGTGAATTTAGTGATTTTAATCTTGCCTTTGAATTGGCAAACCCAGGAACACACTCTGTACAAATTTATTTAGATATCTCCGATATTGACGGTGCTAACTATACGCGTAGCGTTAATGTGCCAGTAGGTGGATACAACACGTATTACGCAAAACTTGACGGCCACGACCTTGCAACGCCCGATGGCAAAGAAAATGTAGAACTTAACTTTACCTCAGGACTTCGTTCAAACCCCGATACGTGGGAGTCTGATGAGGTACAGTTTATTTCTATGTGGGGTAAAAAAAATCTTAACTTAAAAGGCATCGCTAAAATAGCAATTAGCGTGCAAAGTACATTGCATGACAAAGAGCTGGCAATAAAATCTATTTCACTTCGTAAAAACCCTCAATTTAATACTGCTTTTTTAACCAAAATTGTTGATGAATTTGGCCAAAATGCCAAACAAGAATTTTCAGGGAAGGTACATTCAGAAGCCGAGCTATTGAGCGACAAAAAACAAGAAGCAGCACAGTTACTTTCTAAACGCCCTACTAATCGCTCACGCTTTGGTGGCTGGGCAGAAGGTCCAAAATTAGAAGCTACTGGTTATTTTAGAACGGCTAAATATAATGATAAATGGTCATTAGTCGACCCTGATGGCTATTTATACCTTGCAACCGGTATTGATATCATTCGTCTTGCAAACTCAACCACACTAACTGGTTACGATTTTGATCAAGCATTATTGGCAAAACCAGCGGATGCAGGGGTAACACCTGAGGATTCAAAAGGGTTAAACCAAGTAAATAAAGAAGCGCTTAAAAGCCGCTTTGTAGCGTCACAAGTGCGTAAAAATTTATTTGAATGGCTACCTGATTATAATGAGCCTCTAGGTAAACATTTTGGCTATCGTAAAAGTGCGCATTCGGGTCCGTTAGAACACGGCGAAACATATAGCTTTTATGCAGCTAATTTAGAGCGTAAGTACGGACAAAATAATACAGATTATATGCAAAAATGGCGAGAAGTGACTCTTGATAGAATGATCACATGGGGCTTTAGCTCACTGGGTAATTGGACTGATCCGAGTTATTACGATAATCAAAAAGTGCCCTACTTTGCCAATGGTTGGATTATAGGTGATTTTAAAACCGTATCAAGCGGAAGCGATTTTTGGGGAGCCATGCCGGATGTATTCGACCCTGAATTTACAGTGCGTGCTAACGAAACCGTTAGTGTTGTTGCAAAAGAAGTTAAAAATTCGCCTTGGGCAGTAGGCGTATTTATTGATAACGAAAAAAGCTTTGGCCGCCCTGATTCCGTTAAAAGCCATTATGGTATTGTTATTAATACCTTAGGCCGTGATGCTAAAACAGTGCCTACTAAAGCTGAATTTTCTCGCTTAATGAAAGAAAAATATACTGATGTCGCTAAACTTAATAAGGTATGGCACTTAAACTTAGCCTCATGGGTTGAGTTTGACAAAGGTGTAACGGTTGATATAAAAAATGAAGAACAACTGAGTGATTTTGCTATTTTACTTACAGCCTATGCCGACAAGTATTTTAGTGTTGTAGATGCTGCTATGGATAAATACCTGCCAAATCATATGTATTTAGGTGCACGTTTTCCGGATTGGGGCATGCCAATCGAAGTGGTTAAAGCATCTGCTAAGTATGTAGATGTAATAAGCTTTAATGCATACAAAGAAGGCTTAAGAGAAGATAAATGGGCATTTTTATCACAATTTGATAAACCAGCAATTATTGGCGAATTTCATATTGGCGCATCTGACTCGGGTTTGTTTCACCCTGGGTTAATACATGCAGCTAACCAGCAAGACAGAGCAAAAATGTATACAGATTACATGAACTCAGTCATCGACAACCCTTACTTTATTGGCGCACATTGGTTTCAATATATCGACTCGCCAATTACTGGTAGAGCCTACGATGGCGAAAACTATAATGTTGGCTTTATTAGCGTTACAGATCGCCCCTATACTGAAATGGTTGAAGCAGCTAAAGCAATGAATGAGTCTATGTATGAACGACGTTTTAAAAAATAATCGTAAATACAGCCATTAATTGTACATTTATTGGTCTATTGTAATGTGTTGACAATAGACCATTCCACTTTTTTTATATACACTGAGATAAGTACATGATCTTGACTAAATTAACAAAGCTTATTAATTAATGTTAGGGTCAGATAAAGTTAATCAAATTTAGGAATAAATATGGCTGGTAACAGAGCAACTAAAATTTTATCTGTAAAAGATCAAATAGCTGAGCAATTACGCTCAGATATAATCTCTGGTGAAATGCCACCACAAACTAAGTTAAATGAAAAAGAGCTGGCAGAGCGATTTGGTCTTTCTCGCGGCCCTATTCGCGATGTTATATTACAGCTTACAAAAGAAGGTTTACTTATTTCTCGCAATAACTGTGGTGCGTCTGTAAATAGTGTTTTAGAGCCTAAATTACAACGCTTAATGATAAAACTTCGCCGTAGTATTGAAGAGTACGCAATCACTGAATTAAACGGTAATTTAACTGATCAAAACATTGCTGAACTAGAAGGCATTTTAGCATCTTTAGAAGACGCGCTCGATAGAGAAGATTATACCGAAGTAACTAAAATTGATATTTCGTTTCATCAGTATTTAATATACCAAGCTGGTGGCGAAGAACTTGTTAATATTTGGTATCCGTACGTAATGCGTATGCGCTTAAACTATAAGCGAATTACTTCAAGTTCTGAATGTGTAAACGAGCACCGCGCTATTCTAGAAGCACTAAAAGCACAAGATAGCGCCGCAGCAGTTAAAGCAGTAAAACATAATATTAAGTAACGTACTTTCGAAGTCATTTTGATACTCCGCTATGTGAACTAGCGGCTATGAAGTCATAAGGGCGTGTTGATCTTTGTAGATTGAAATTTTTTCAATCTAGGAGCCGATTTAATCGCGGCCCGAGATTTGTAGTCTAGTGGGCTACCGAGCAAAAGCTCCGCGTCCAGCTCACGCCCTTACCATCATCCACATCCATGTAGGTAAGAAAGAGTAAATCGCTCTCGTTTATATAAATTTCAGTTATAAAAAACTACCCTTTATTTATTACATTAAATGCATGAACACTCAATATCACTGAACGAGCTTTACACGCATTGAAACTGATGCGCTACGCCCTAAATTATCAACCACTCTTACGTCAAATTCGCCTACTTGCGGGTGCCAGAAAAAAGGCGTATCTCGCTCTACTTTACCTACAAAACTGTTATCTACAAACCAGTATAAAATACGTGAATCTGTATCTGTGGTTGCACTAAAAGGCAGGCTTTCTTGCTTTAATTTACTGGCTCTTATCGTGTAGCTAATTAAGTTACTCGGAGATGTAATAGTCGGTGCTGAGCCTTGTGTACTCGTGTTATTAATTAAGCATGAATCTAAATAAGGTGGAGGCTGGCGTTTAACAATGCCTGCTTGCTTAAATAATCTGACTAAGTCAGATGGCCAAAATTCATAAACTGCTTTTGTCGTTGTAAATTCATCATACTGACAAGCACGTAATCCCGACGCTTTATCAATATAAATTTCACGATGTACATCGGACACTTTAATTGGCGACTTACCTGGGATAAAAAGCCCTTTTTCTGTTTTAGGGCAATGCACATTAGGTAAATCACCTGTTGTTGAACAAATATCTACTTCTGTAATATTTAAACCACCTGGTTTTATATTGCCTTTGATTAAGCCGTAACTATCTAATGAACGTATTATTTCAAAAAATAAAGGCGCGGCTGCTTGTCGCCCAATAAAAGATGGGTGCCCTTCTCCTGAAAAATTACCAACCCATGTAGCTAAAACATACGGGCCAACAATACCTACTGACCATGCATCACGAAAAGCAAATGAAGTACCGGTTTTCCAATATACAGGATATGATTGCCTTCTTTCTTTTTGAAATGAGATCTCATCAACTGCACTATTTTTACTTAGCATTTGTAAAGTCAGGTAGGCTGCCTCTGGGCTGATGAGTTGCTTGATATGTTTGTTTGGGTTGTTTGGGCTGTTTGGGTTGTTTTGGTTAATAACAGCGGCGTCTTTTTTTAATATAACTTCATCCTTATACACCCCTAAATTAGCTAACATGGCGTATAACTTAACGAGCTCTAGCATCGTTACTTCACTGCCGCCCAGCGCAAGCGCTAAACCATAAAACTCTTTAGGCTGAAGCTTTTTAACATCGGCAGCAACGAGTAAATCGTATAACCCCACTTTTTGTAAGCGATACATCAAATTAACGGCAGGCACATTACGGCTCAACACGAGCGATTCAGTAGCTGATATAGGGCCTAAAAACTGTTGATCGTAGTTCTCTGGTGTATATCCTCCAAAGCGTTTGGGGGCATCTTTTACAAGCGTTAATGGATGAATTAACCCTTCGTCTATAGCAAGCGCATAAATAAATGGTTTAAGGGTTGAACCTGGCGACCGTTTAGCTCTTACACCATTTACTTGACCGCTAATGTCATTATTAAAAAAATCCACAGAGCCTAATTCAGCAACTACTTCCATAGTTTTATAATTTAGTAAAATAGCAGACGTATTACTAAGCCCGTCTCTTTGCCTACGATTAATATAATTTTTTGCATGGCGCTGAAGTAAGTTTTGTAAATTAAGGTCTATCGACGTTTTATATTCTCCCGGCTTTAGGTGCGGGTACTCGCTTTGTAAATTATTAATAAAATGTGGGGCTTCAAAAGGTAAGTCTGAAGAGGCATATACCTTTATCGGTAATTGCATAGCTGCTAGCCAATGTTTATCCTCTGGATATTTTTCAAGCCAACGAGTAAACAGTTTTTTTCTTGTTTCTAGCAATACCAATTTAGCCGACTTTTTAATGGGATTTCGTTTGGTTGGGTTTTGCGGAATTAAGCTAAGTAATAATGACTCAGGTAAATTAAGATCAATGGCTGGTTTCTTAAAGTAAATTAAACTGGCTGCACCAACACCTTCAATATTTGATCCATAAGGCGCTAAATTAAAATACGCCTCGAGTATTTGGTTTTTACTGTAGTGTCGCTCAATTTGTAACGCTCGAAGTATTTGTTCTACTTTTCCAAAAATAACATGCGTGTTCATCCCAAAGTGCAACCGGGCTACTTGCATTGTTATTGTTGAGGCACCAACTCGGTGACTTCTTTTAATATAGCTAGTATAAAACGCATTTATTAAAGCAATAAAATCGACACCAGTATGCTCATAAAAGTCTTGGTCTTCATACAATAAAGTCGCTTGTTGAACGCTCAAAGGGATTTTATCTATTGGCGTCCATAATCTATATCTATCGTCTGCGGCTAAATTTAAACGAAGTAATTTACCACTGCTATCGTAAAAAGCCGTTGAGTAAGCATTAGGCTGGGTAATATCAGGCTTTGGAGTAAATAAATACAACAGCACTGCAAGCAGTGCTGTTGTAAAAAAAGCCGTTTTTATTATAAAACTAAACTTTTTATTTAGCGGCGGTAACATCAAAACGACCCGATTTTGAGTGCGCTTTAATACTTAAATCATACATAGATTCAGCATAAGCCGATGGCACTACAAAGCTGCCAGATGCAGTAGCCTTAACTTTGTAAGTCAGCTCAGTCATGCTATCGCCAAAGCTGCCATACAATATAACGCGATCCTCTCGTATATCTTTATAGTCAGAGGTCCAGCGGTTATAGCTATTGCGAACGCTGTCTCTGAGCACTTCAAAGCCACCAGGTAGCAAATCAATAACAGCAACATCCGAAATATTTTTACCCGTTGTACTACGCACTCGTAATACAACGTTTAGCTCTTGACCTTGAACAGCGGTGGTTACAATATTACCTTTATCGTCTTGGTATTCTCTGACAACTTCTAAACCATTACTTAATGACTTTTGTGGCACGTTTGTATCAAAACCAGCTTGGCTCATCATGTAAAATGAGCGAGGTGGCGCTAATACATCAAGCGTTTTAACGTCATTTAAAAACGAGGCTTTAGGATAAGGTGCATAAGTTACGTCTAATGCCTTTTTATCTGCCTTTGTCGTTGTTGCCATTATTTTTACATCTTCAGGCTGGGCTTGTGATAACGCAACTTTTGAATATGCCGTCATAGCAAGTACCGACCAAGCAGACGACAACGTGTTGTAGTCTCCTTTAAAAATAGGGTCAACTACAGTAAACAAATCATCTTTAGTTAACTGCTTTAAGCGAACCGGAAAATGTTTTGATAACAAATAAATATACTGTCCGTCGTGAGCTAAACGTGAGTCGTAAGCGCCCCAATTATCGTGTTGCGTATTTTGCCCAATTTTATAGCTATTGATCAGTGCTTGCGCTTTATCGCTTGCACGTAATAGCTGATAAGTTGCGCCCATAAACGCGGACGTTATATCTTGCTGCCATACTTTGCTATTACTCGCATTTACGCTTTTTTCTAAATCAGATAAGTAATTAGTTGTCACCTCACCTTGTCGTGTTAGCAAATAAATAGCATAAGCGCGGTTTCTGTCATTCGTCTCTAAAGATCCGTTCGCTATACTGCGCACACCTTCAAAACCACTGCTCCACATATCATAAGGTATTGCTACGCCCGCTTCTTTTGCATCTAATAAAAAATGCATAACATAAAGAGAAGAATAAATAGATGCACTAGAATTACCCGGCCATAACATAAATCTGCCATTAGGTAATTGACGTTGACGAAGGGTGTCTATTAAGTTGTTTATACGCTCATGTTTATAAGATACATCGCCCATATAACTTGGGTGTTCTAAATAACTCAGCACCGGAAACACACTACTCACCACTTGCTCGGTACACATATGAGGAAAGTTATCTAAATAACTAATAAGACCATCAACAAGCGCTAACGGGCTTTGTGAAGCGGTAATATTATTTTGTGATAAGTTAGGATATAGCTGTCTCGAGACCGCTATTTCTTTTTTACCTGATTCACTAAAGCCACTTTCAAAGCTACTAAAAAATGCAACCGCAGGGCGCACACTTAACGTTGCCGTGCGTTGGCTAACATTGTCACCCGACAGCGCAGTAAATGTAATTGATGCAGCGCCAAGCTTATCAAGCACTTTCACTCTAAACGTTAATGTGTCTTCTGATTTTTCATCAATATTTAGCGTTAATTTTTTATCACTTATTATTTCAATGTTGCTTGAAGCAAGCGCTTCTACCGTAATTGGCAGTTGTTTACCTGAATCCTCAACGCCATTGGCAATACCAAGTACAATATCAAACTCATCGCCTGGTGCCGCTGTCGTTAATACATTAGGGCTTAATACAAAAGGCCCTTTTACAAGTGTTGTACTTTCTTTAACACCAACACCCTCGTCATTTACGGCAATAGCAATTACACGTACCTGACCTGCAAAAGTATCTGGAATAGTGAACGTATGCTTTTTCGTTTTAGCATCAGCCGATAAAATACCAGACCAAAATGCGACTGGTTTTTGTACCTTACGAGAAAACGGGTTAAGTTGCTTGCTCTTGCGGTTCATTGCCATTGATTCAGCATAACCACCACCGGCGGCAGCAAGCTCTTGCACTAGTTTAAATTCAGGTAAAATAAGATCAACAATTTGCATAGTGCTAACTTCTAAAGCACGTTTTTGTAAGAAGTGATTTAACGGCTTTGGCGTCCGATAATTCGCCACTTGTAAAATACCTTCATCTACAGCAAATAAAAGAACACGTGACGGTGATTTAGCACTATATGAAATGACTAAATCGTCACCTGGTTTTACTTTATCAGGTATGTTTACGTCAAAATCTATTGCACGTTTACTACGATCAATCGCAAATGGTTTAACTGCGTAGCTCAGTGGGCTTGTGAATATTTCTTTCGATTCAAGGCTTCGAACAAATGAAACATTAACATACGCATTGCCTTCTATTCCTTTAGGTAGCGTTATTGTTTGTATGCTACTTGTTGTTTTACTCTCAAACCATTTAAATGCGTGTACTTTATTGGTTTCAATTGTAATTAAACCCGAGCCAACATAAGGCGCTACAATACTTATTTCAATTGTTTCGCCAGGTTTATAATCCGGTTTATTTAATTGCACTTGCAGTTCAGCATTTTTTTCAAGCTTACCCGCTAAGTTACCCGTACCGGTTACCGTAAACGATACTCTACTGACGGTATTTCCTTCGCCATCAACGAGTTCTACTAAGTAATCACCTGGCTCAGCAGTGGGTAATTCGTAGTCTGCGCCATCTTCTTTAATGTAAAACGGGTTGCTTGATACCTGTTTGTTTTTTCTAACCGATTGGTACTTATAAGTGCCGTTATTTTGTTGCACCAACGTAGATACATATTGTTGTTCTATTAAATTTAGCGATAAATCATCACGAGCAACTAGCTCAGTTTCTGAATTAATATTAATAAATTTTACAACACGTTTTGACTCTTTTGATATGTAGCTTAAATCGCCATCGGCTTTATAACCAACTAATTGCTCAACGGGTGAAACAAGCACCGAGCTGCTTGCACGAACACTTTTACCACCGCCTTCTTCATACCCTTGTACTGCAAAATTTAACTGATAAGTACCTGCCTCATAGCGGGTTAAGTCAATATCAAACTCTGCCTTGCCTTGTTCATCAGTTTTGGTTTCGGTTAATGATTCAATACTGTGTCTAATATTTTTGCCTTCACTGTGGGGATCAGAAAACACATAGTCTTTGTATTCATTAAAGTAAAAACCAGCTGGCGATAAACGTAAATCAGCGGTAACACGTCTATTTTGAGCAGGTGTACCAAATAAATTTTGAAGGCTCACCAATGCTTTAAATTTTGAGCTGTTTACCCACCCCTTTGCAGATGACTGAGAAAATTGACTGCTGATTTTCAATCTATCGGGCACAAACTCTTCAACTTTAAACTCAGTACTGCCTAATTGGTCACGGCTATTATTATTTTTAATAAGTTGCACCGATACATAATACGTTCCTGTGTTGGCGCTACTTTGTGTTTTAAAGTCAAAATCAAGCAACCCATACTTATCCAAACTCACACGTTTATTATAAACAGTTGCCCCTTTAGGATCGGTAATTATAAGTTCAAGCGGTATATCGCCCAGTTTTGCAAAGTTTTGTTGCTTAACAATCGTGGCAAGTTTAACGCTATCCCCTGGTCGATAAATTCCACGGTCAGAAAAAACAAACGCATCTATTTTATTACTGCCACTGAGCCCCGAACTTACACCGCCGGTATCAAACCGAGAGTAGTTAACCATTCGGGCATAGCGATTATAAGGAATAAAAGACATGTCACTTTTAGTTTCTACTACAAAAGCAACGGGAGTTTGATCATCAGTAAACCACGTTGTGTTGTCGAAAAATGCGTGCCCCTCAGAATCTGTTTTAGTATTTAAAATAACTAATCCGTTTTTACCCAATAACGACACCTTCGCTTTTGCTACCGGTTTTCCTGTTTCAATAGATTGGACAAATATATCGCGAGATCCATCTGCATTATTTTTTACCAAAATACCTAAATCAGTAATAAGGATAAGTCGTTTTTCTTGGGGTCCATATACGTAATTATCTTTTGTATTTAACGCTTGAGCATTTATAAAAAATAAGCCTAAACCAACTGACTCATTATACTTACTACTCAAATCAATAGATGAATAGACCGCTTTTTTAGGGTGCTCCGATTTTAAATTAACTTGTCTGGTAAAAATTGAACTTATGTTTTCTTCTGTAAAGTAATAATTATTAAATTCTGGATTAGAAATATCACCACTGGTTTGACTTATAAGGTGGTTAATTTGATTGGCTTCTACCCTACCTACTTTAACTTGAAGTGCGTTTACACCACGGGTCAAAAATGACAATTTATGGTCACCATTTTTTGATAATATAGACCCTTTAGACATAATATTTACTTGTGTCGGATACGCCGGCGTATCTAAAATAGTGTCGTATTTATTCACCATTGTAAATTCACCCGTCGACTTTAATCCCTTATCAATCGCGATATAAACTTGCTGGTTTTGAGGGGCGTCAAACGTAAAACTGTGTAACTTAGTTGTATCTTGCGCGGTAGGAATCGCATTTAACTTAACTTTTTGAGATTGCTTAAGCACTGCATCAGTAACCTCTCGTGGACTACCGAAGTACTTATAATTACCTTTTGAATCTTTAGTCGGTAATACGTAAGCAATCGTTTTACTAATCACATCTTGCGATGAAATATCGTCTGTGAAGTCTAAAACAAGTGTTTGTTCGGGCTCCCCTTGCGTATTTTTTACCATCAACACATTGGCAGTATTTACTCTAAAAAAGCTATTTACACTTGGGATCAACACAGCGTCTTTAATCTCTACTGTTGTTTTAGAAGGACCCATAACCGGCTTTACACCGCTATTAAGCACAAAATACAGATAGCTTTCGGTATCTTGAATACGTATTTGCTCTGAAGTAATGTAAATCTCTCGTTGATGTTTGTCGTAAGTAACATCAAATTTATATTGCGCGAGTTCGTTCTTGCCATCTTGATCAAGTGATTGAGTCAGCTTTAAATTATTTTTTATGGTGCTTATATCTGTTGGGTGAGTCGCTTTTAATGTTGCAACCACCTTGTGACTTTTTTTAACGTTAGGGTCTTGATAAAAAGCGAGCGAGCTAAGCGTTAGTTCAAAGTTGGGAGTTTTAAATACATGCTCATTATCGCTTAGGTGTATATCGCTTTTAAAAATAGACGAATCAAAACGTACTGTATATTCTTGCCCTGCTGACCAATCTTGTTTTGGGATAAATTTAAGCTGGCTTTCACTATTCCAAGACCACTGTCCAATGAGCTCTGGCGTGACTTTAATACCTTTGGGGATCACTTTACCAACAAGCGCAAGCTTGGCCACAGAGTAAGACACTGCATCCGTGTTCTCTACATCATCTAAAGCGGGAGTAAAATCAATATAAAGCGGTTCAGGGTTTAAAACATCAGATAAAGTGGTAACAGCAGGTGTAGAGTGAGTTGCTTTGTAACTAATTGGCTGTGGTAAGGAAAGAAAAAAACAATAGCCTGCTATAATTAATATCAGCATTAGCACGGCGCTAAAAAATGCTGTTTTACGCTCTTTAGCAAATCTAAGCACATTATTTATAGCAGTAATTAACCACTTTGGCTTGTGCCAAATAATGACACCAAATACATTTAAAATAACAAAAAACGTGGTCAGTAAAATCCACACACTGCCAACTGTTTTTTCGGTTACATTTACGTTGCCAAATAAGCTTGCAACCAAACCAAACAAGCCCGTTCCTATGGCTGAAAAAACAATACTCATAAATAAGCTCGCTATTTTGGGAGCGAGTTTACTTTGTTTAAGATTAACCTCTTTTGGGTTAGCCTCTTTTGAATCGGTTTTTGTATTCACGTTCAAAATCCTTTTTCTTTATACTGCATATCAATAAATGAGAGAACTCATACTTATAATCTGATTATTTATATTCTTGTGGGACGAAACGGTAATGCCCCGTAATTTTAAAATCGAAAAGCATGTCGCTTTTTTCAGGTCCTCGACCAATATTATGAACAATTAATGGATTCCCTGTGTCTTTTGCTAACTCATTCACAACCATCCCAATGTGCGGCAAATTACCTGGCAGCATCCACGTTACAATGTCACCCGTTTTATAGTCGTTCACGTTACTTGATTTAGCGAGCACTTGGCCATGATTTTTAAAGTAAGCCTGTAAGTTTGGCACACGGCGGTGGTCTATATTTTTATCCGGTTTGGTTAAACCCCAAATACGCTTAGAGGGATATAGCTCAAAGCTTTTTAACATGTCCTCATGCACAAGCTTTTGCAAATCAATACCTAAAAGTCGATATGATCGAATAACTACATCGGTACACACTCCTACATTAGCGGGCACATCGCCACCCGGATAAGCAATAGAGCGATAAGACCCATCGTAGGTAACGTTATGTGTTGTTCTTTCAAGTAACGCAGCCACAATATCGTCATCAAACGATGCCGCATAGGCATTTACACTAAGTAAGCTCAGTAAAAAAACAGTAAAGCGTGTCATATGCAATCCTTTGAAAATGTTAATTGACTACAACGCTTGAACCACGTGTTCAGGCACGTTTATTTTCTTGCCATTATTTGTAAAGTGCTTATCAAGACCGTACGCCATGACTTCAAGTGGTGCAGCATCATAACCAACCTGCTGAATTTCGGTTATGTAACGCAACATAAAAGCCTCGGCCCCAAGTTCACTCCATTGGGCTACGTGAACAAGTTCATGAAAATGCACAGCTAAATTATCAGCCACGTAAGGAAGCATGTAGTAAGTGTTTTTGTATGTAGTACCAGCCGCATCCATGTCAATAAAATCGCCTAGCCCCATTTCACGCAAAAAAGGAAAGTTAGGTTTGGGTATTTCATCGACAATAACGTAAAAGGCATTTTTTAAAAATTCGACAGGATAAAACCCTGCAAACTCACTGGCAAATTTTTCACAGCTAATTCTTTGGGTTTTATATTTAATATTTGTTGCATCAATCCATTGTTCTATTTGTTCGAGCATGTCCATTCTCTTAATCATCAATGTTTACTGGCTAGACATTTCCCATTGCGATACAAGCCGATAAGTTAAATGATACCAAAACCAAGGCAAATAATCGAACTCCAAAACCTAAGAAGTGAACACATAATAGTCTCGAGTTGTAGTTCATTCCTTATTTCATAGCTATGAGCATTAACTAATTCACACGAACAATCAGTGGGTGTAAGTAACGCTAATTAATAAAAAACTTATTTTAAATCGTGTAACCATTTTACTAATTTTTGAACATGCCCGCTCGAACATAGAATTAGATGACAAGCTTGTATGTAACCCATTGAGTGCAGAACGTTTAGTGTTTCTGCAGATAGTTGTTGTAGTGTATCTGCGGCAATAGAATACAAGCCATTGTAGCCTTGTGTTTTGCCATTTGGTTTAGTGATGTTTAGCTGCACTGCTTCAATTAAATCGTGTTTTAGTAAGGTATTAATAAACGCGGTTGTGCGTTCGCCGCCGTTCATAAGCTTAATTAGCTGCTCACTCACATTAGTTAGATAAGCAGTTGGCTCTGAATTTTCATCAAATAATTGTACCCCTTCGCTATTACTTACTCTTGGGTGCTGCTCGTTAATTGTAACGGCTAACTGGGTTTGCTCACTATTATTTGAAAGCCTATTACCTACGCCTAGCTTAAATGGTTGTCGCTGAATGTGTAATGGCACGTAAGTAGCTTGCCAGATATCCTTTTGTAAAAATAGATTTTGTCCCTCATCAAAACCGGTTAAAGCAAACAGCTCAAATTGCCCAGTCTGATTATTTTTCATAAAATAGACTGGGTAGTCTAATGCAAGTTGAGAAAGCTCATCGGCAACAACCGGAATGTAGTTTATTGCCTCACCGTACTGTGCACCTCGCTCAGTTTTAATGCGAGTGTACTTATGTGTATTTTTATCGAGTAATACTGAGTTTGTCATAGTGTGTCGCTCTTATGTTTTAACTATATTTGCTGCATACCAAATTGATTAATTTGCACTAATAATTCTTTATTTGTAGGTAATTTATTAAGTAATTTTTGGGTGACTTGCTGGTTGTTATTAACAAGCGCAATGGCCTTTTTAAAATAACTTTCTGAGTTGCCATACAGTTCGCTTGAGCCTGTAAACCCCATGCCATACATCACATATTGATAGCTTGCTGCTGGAAACACTTCTTGTGAATGATCAAAGTGGTTATCGCTTGGTGTATGAAATTCCCAAAGTGATAAGTTATCTTTTAAGCTTTGTGGAATAGTATTTTGGCTACAATGTGCTTGCCAAAATGGGCTGTCGGTTCGTTTACTCAACATATAATGCAACTTTAAAAAGTCGATTATTCGCTCCCACCGATAACTAAATGTGCGGTTAAAACGCTGCGCTGTTATATTCATTACATGCCTATTGGCCGGAAATTGCTGGGCAACAAAATTGGCTGATATTTCTACCAATAATAAAGCAGAGGCTTCCAGTGGCTCCAAAAAACCAGCTGAGAGGCCTACTGCGACACAGTTTTTATGCCAAAATTTTTCACGATGTCCTGGTTCGAAACTAAGCTTTTTAACTTTGTATTCGCTTTGCTGATCTTTATTAATATTTAAGTAATCAAATAATTGCTGCTTAGCATCTTCATCACTAATGTGTTTACTAGAGTACACATGCCCTACTCCACGGCGTGTTTGTAACCCTATATCCCAAATCCAGCCAGATGTTTGTGCTGTAGATAAAGTATGCGAGCATATTGGTTCGTCATCTTTGTATGGCATGTGTATGGCTAGCGCACTATCAGCAAATAATACATCTTTACAAGATTTAAACCCCACCCCTAAGTTCTCACCTAGTAATAACGATTTAAAGCCACTGCAATCAATAAATAGATCCCCAGCTATCTCTATTTTATTATTAAGGCTAACGCTTTTAATATCGCCATTTGTGCAATTGTTTATACCGACGACAGTGCCTACAATGTGTTTAACTTTAAGATTATTAATGCAGTGGTTTTTTAAGAATGTAGCGAATAAGCCTGCATCCAAGTGATAAGCATAATTTGCTATTGCACTAAATTCGGGTGTGGTGATTTGTTTGGGAGCTAATCCGCTTTCGCATATTGATTGCTGCGCACTTACATACTGGGCAAAAGGAAGTTTTGGCTCGTTTTTAGTTAGCCAACTAGTAGCTAAGTTATGTTCATACATCCCTGTTGGTAGTTCAAGCGGGTGATAGTAATAGTCGTCTTCTTCACCTGTAATCCATTTGGCAAACTTGGCGCCTTGTTTAAACGACACATTACACTTTTGAATAAACTCACTCTCACGTATTCCCATATCTTTAAGGGTTCTTCGCATAGTAGGCCACGTCCCCTCACCTACTCCCACTGTTGGAATATCAGATGACTCTAACAGCGTAATATTTATTTTTTTACTGTGATGCTTTTGTAAATAAGCTGCAATTATTCCTGCACTTAGCCATCCTGCTGTTCCACCGCCAACTATTACTATTGATTTAATATCATCGTTCATAGCAACCTCGTTAGTTAAAAGGCAAAAACGACAGCGCTGAGCTGTCGTTTTGTATTATTTGTCAAAAACTAACTTATCATTTACCATTTAGCACTTAAGCCAATGCTAAAGCGCGGACCATATTGCTCAGCAGATACTAATTGCTCTGCAAAACGACCATGGCGGCGTGTTGTTTCATTAGTTAAATTAAGTGCATCAAAGCTAACACCCAAGGTGTCGTTAATAGTGTAATTAAAACTAAAATCTAGCTGACCGTACGCCTCTGTAAATGTAGGCTCAGTTCCCAAAGACAGTAAGAAATCATCGCGCCAGTTATAGGCTAAACGAACTTGGTAATCATCGTTTTCGTAAAAGCCGACCAAATTGCCTGAGTCGCTTAGTCCTGCTAGTGCAATTGTTTGGTCAAAATCATACGGTTTAAACGATTCATCGCTATTAACTATCGTATAATTAGCAACGACGCCAAAGCCTGTATCAGGCACCATGTACTGCGCATTTAATTCCCAACCATCTACTTCACGATTTTGAAGATTATCTGGCGTTGCAATATCAAATTTAACAATCGGGTCTGACGCTTGGCTTAAACATGCTGGGTTAGGTGTATCTGAACTATCAGGACAACCAGGGCGGGGGTTAACACTTGGATCGCGTAACGGCTCGCCATTTACATCATTTAGCGTACCTTGCACTACGCCTGCACCAATGAAGTTTTCAACAAACTTTTTAAAGTAACCAACCGATGCATAGCTTCCGTCGTCTCCATACCACTCAACTGAAAAATCAAAGTTATCTGACGTAATTGGCAATAAGTTAGGGTTACCTTGCGATGCATTAAACGGTCCTTCAGGACGGGCATTAATGGTAGTTGATGGGAACATACCACCAATACCTGCACGGGCTAATGTACGACTATATGAAAAACGAGTTTTAAAGCCGTCATCTAAGTCGGCGCTTATATCAAAGTTTGGTAATATACGTGTATAACCACCTTCAAGCTCCTGCGGTGTTGCTGTTGCAGCAAATACAGGGCGAAGTTCTTCAGCATGACGATAGTTAAAAGCAACAACCCCAGGCTTGACTGAATAACCTGTTACATCGGTGTCTTCGTAGCGCACACCGACATTCATATCAATTGGAATATCGTTAAATTCGGTTTTAAGATCAAATGATACATATATCGCGAGCGTTTGCTCCTCAACCCCATTTGTAGAAATATTTGGCTCAATAAATAATCCTTCATCTCTGACAATATCTACAAAATCGTTGGCACTGTAACGTGGAATAAATGGAAATAGCTGATCCGAACCTGAAAACTCATCAGCAAAGTCACCTTGTTCATCAAAGGTTAGCCCTAGGTTGTCTAGGGGAATATCGACAAATGAAAACTGCTCAGAAAGATAAGTATCAATTTGGTAATCGGTATACATTACACCAAAATTAATAGCGCTGAGTGCCCCACTCTTCAAATTCTCCCATTGTCCACTTGCATGATACTGCTTAATGGTATTTTTCATTTCATAGCCACGGCGCTGATATAAATCAGATACGATATTAGCAGGATCGTATGCACCGCCTGGCAATGTAGAGTCATCGACAGTAATACTCGGAATATCACCCGAAAAGTTAGCACCAATTGATTTAACAGAACCCGGTACATTTTTTAAGTTAGCAATCGTTTCGGCAGTATCTCCATCAGGGTTTGAGTGCGATGTAGAGTTATGAGCGTCAAACGTAAGTTTCAATGAATCGCTGGCTTGCCACGCTAAGTTAAGGCCTAGTGAATCATTTTCTTTTTTTTCGTAGAGTTCCCACGCCCAAAAATTCAACTCATCATTTGCATTTTTAATATCAACTAACGTACCGTTGGCATCAGTTGTACCGGTTGGATTATCGAACCAAAATGCCATTTTATTTGTGTTACTAGTTTCTTCAAAGCGCGATAAAGTGTAATCAAGCGTAGCCGTTAAGTTATCACTTGGAGCATACTGTAAAACCAGCTGCGCATTTTGACGCTCGCGCTTAGTTTCAAATCGCTCCATTTCTGGCGTCCAAGGTACCCAATAAGTACCAGTTGGATTAGCTGTTGTATCAATTGCACTGCTATCTACTCCTGTGGGGTTAGCGCGATTACGTACCCAGCCTTGCGATGTACCTACGCGCTCTCGGCCACTTTCTCGCTCTGAATGCGACAGCGCAAGTAAAACACCAAATGTATCGTCTGCAAATGTTTGGCTAACCATTCCCGAAATTTCAGGTGTTAAATTAGAATCTTCAGAGCTGGTATCTAATATTCCTTTTGCATTAGCAAAGGCTTTAAAGCCATCAAAATCAAACGGCTTTGCTGTATTTATATTAATGGTTGCGCCAATCCCTCCAGAGGCTATATTCGCTTTACCTGTTTTATAAACAGACACACCCGATACACTTTCTGCTGCTATTTCTCTAAAGTTAAAGCTGCGCGAAACCCCCGCTTCTTGCAATACAGAAGAGTTAGGCATTTGGCGGCCATTTAAGGTAACAAGGTTAAAACCTGGACCAAAACCACGGACACTAACTTGGTTGCCTTCATTGTTTGCACGGTCGATTGATACACCACTAATACGTTGCAGCGATTCAGCTAGGTTAGTATCTGGTAACTTACCAATATCTTCAGCTGAAATAGCATCTACCACGCCCGATGAGTCTTGTTTTATTGACGCAGATTTACTTAATGCGCTTCTAATACCAGTTACTTGGATAACTTCAACATCACTTTGTACAGTTGTCTCGTTTTCCTGTGCGGCATAACTTACAGGAGAAGTTATCAGCATTGCTGCGCAAATCGCATTTAATTTAAATTGTGTGTTAGTCATTTTTGCACCTAAATATTGTGTTTATTACGTGTAATCGTTGACGGATTATTTACGGGATGCTTATTGTTACCATAATATTGTTAACAATTAACTTTACAATAAATTAGTTTAACTAACTAAGTCAAACAAATTGACCATTTATTTTACAGTTAGCGTTGGTTTTTTATTCGATATTGTAAGCAAGCAGTAAAGTACTGAGACTTATGCATGATTGTTGAGCGGGTTGCTTCCTACAAAAGCGCCAGTTGGTATTAGCGCTCTAATAACGAGGTTATTTTTTTGGCGGTATTTTTAAGCTCGCTAATTACACTGTGTTTATTAGCGTGAGTGTTTAGGGTTGAGTCAAAAGAAGAAATGGTCAATGCAGCTATTAAATTTGCATTAGGCTTGCCAATTAAGACACTAAAATCGTGTACTCCGGCGATAAGTGGATTGCTTTGCATTATGTGCCCTTGCACTTTGATTGTGTTTAGCTCATTTAATAATGCTTTATAGGCGTCTTTACTAGCACTGTAAATTTCATCGTGTTCGATAAGCATTTGCCGCACTTCGTCATTACTGTTGGCTAAAAGCAGTTTACCCGCGCTTGAGCTACTAAGTGGAAATAAAGCCCCCTCTGCAATACTCAAATGCATAGGGCTTTTGCTACGCGCTTGCACTACCACCATAGCTTGGCTTTGATAAAGCATACTTAGATGACATGACTGTTCAATATTTACAGCTAGATCTTCCATATGTGGCAAGGCCGATTTTAGTACATTATCCATTGGTGAAATACTTCGCGATAAATTATACAACTTTAATGACAAATGATATCGACCAGAGGTTTCAGAGCGAATTAGATAACCGCGCTTTTCAAGCCCAACAAGTACTCTATAGACTTCGTTAGGTGTTTTTAAAATACCAGCCGCTATCTCACTTTGTGTACAAGGCCTTTTATTTTTTGCTAAAAATTCTAATATATCCAACCCCTTATCTAAAGCAGGAACTGCATATTTAGTTTTTGATTTATCGTTCATTTGTACTTATTTATGCCTTTTAAAATTGATAAACAATACGTTTGTTTATATATAAATTTAAAACTTTTTTTTAGTTTGAAATTTTCAATAATAATTTAAAATCAATAACTTAATAAAACAAAACCCATTCATATATGAATTCTATATTTTTATATAAATTACGCTTGACCTAAATGCTTAACCGAGCAATCATTGTTAACAATATACAACTGTAAGAGAAAATGGAAATATATTTATGTCACACACTTATTTAACACCACAACAAATAGCTGATTTTCACCGTGATGGTTATATTATTGTCAAAAATTACTACAGCGCTGATGAAATTGAGCTATTACAACAAACTGCTTTTAATGACGATACACTCTATGAGCGAGCATGGGACAAAAAAGACGCCGACGGCGCTGTAAGTAAAGTCTGTTTATGGCAAAAAACAGGCGACGATTTATACAGTATGTTTTCTCGCGGTCGTCGTTTAATTGAAGTATGCGAAACACTTATTGGCGAAGAGGTGTACCACACCAGCACTAAAATTATGATGAAAGAACCATTTGTAGGTGGCGCCTGGGAATGGCATCAAGATTTTGGCTACTGGCATCGTGATAACTACATGCTTTATCCAAAATCAATTAGCTGTATGGTCGCCATTAATAAAGCGACGCAAGAAAATGGTTGCTTGCAAGTACTTAAAGGCTCACATCATTTGGGACGATTAGATCACAGTAAAACGGGTGACCAAAAAGGCGCCTGTTTAGAGTTTGTAGAAGAAGCAATGAAGTACCATGAACTTATCAATGTAGAACTTGAACCAGGTGATGTACTGTTTTTCCACTGTAATTTACTGCATAAATCAAATCAAAACCGTGCTGCAGAACCTCGCTGGTCAATGATCAGTGCTTACAATGCGATTAGCAACCAACCATTTAAAGAAAACGAAGCTGTTTATTACCCTTTAAATCGCGTTAACGATGATGCTATTTTAAATTTTAAAGCAAAAGAACGCACTTAAAGTAACCTTCTAGCCTAAACCAGCTTATGCATTATAGCCCAATGCATAAGCTGGTTTTTTTATATGGAAAATTCTGTATGTTAACCTCAGAGCAAAAACACCTTATACCTCACGCTACTCCTAAAAATGACGAAGACCCGCACGGGAAAATAATTGGCCAAGGTCAATTTAAATACAAAATAGACGCCCACTGGGGGAAGTTAAACCCAAATAAATACCCTATAGAAAATTGTCATGCGATGGTGATGGACTCACAAGGGAGAATATTTATGATCACCGATAACACGACTAATAATATTTTAGTTTATAGCCAAAACGGTGAATTACTTGACGCTTTTGGAAGCTCTTTTCCTGGTGGACACGCTATAAAAATTGTAAAAGAAGGCGAGCAAGAATTTTTATACGTTGTAGATAGTGGCTGGATTGTTAATCGCCACTGGGATGGTCACAGCACAGAGCAATGGGATAGCCCTACTAACAATGTCATTCCACAGGCTGGCTTTATTTCCAAAATGACCTTAGATGGCAAACTGATTTACAGTATTGGCCATCCACAAACGTGCGGTGCTTATAAACCCGAGCAACCTTTTCGCCCTACTGATATTGCCATTGCCCCCAATGGGGACTTATACGTAACCGACGGTTATGGTAGCGACTTTTTACTGCATTATGATAAACAAGGCCGCTATATAAACCATTGGGGCGGTCACCATAATGATGACGAAAATTACAATTTACACAACACCCACGGTATTGAAGTAGACTTACGCGATCCATCAAATCCCACATTAATAGTAAGCTCTCGTTTTGAGCAATGTTTAAAAGTATTTTCGTTTGATGGTAAGTACCTTGATAGAATTAGCGCTAATGGGGCATATATTGGCGGTCCCGTGTTCAAAGGCGAACTATTTTATGCACCTGTTTGCTGGTCGCATATTGACAATAAAAATGCTGACGACTCTGGCTTTATTAGTATATTTGATAAAAATAACACGCTCATAGCTAATTTAGGAGCACCGCAACCCCAGTACATAAACGCTGAACTACAACCGATGCAAAGTAACGGGGACATTTTTAATCACGTGCATTGTATTTGCGTAGATCAAGACGATAACTTGTATGTTGGCCAGTGGAACTCCTCTAAAACATACCCCATTAAATTAATAAAACAACCATGCTAAGTTTAACGCTCTGAGAATAGTGTTTATTTTTAATAATGAGTACCTTGTACTCATTATAAAGCATAAAACTCACAGGCTTAACAGCAAAAATACACCTAAAGCCATTCCTCGCATATTTAGTATTAGTTTATTTGTATCGTGTTAGGCAGTTGTAGCCACACTAATAAAAATAAAAAACTGCGAATCTATTATATAGATAAACCCGCAGTTTGTTTATTACTTAACCTTTATTACACGTTTTTAGCGAGTAATACGTTTACTCATTTTAAAGTTTTGTAATGTAAGTGAACTAACAGCGCCGCCAGTGTCTGGAAATGTCACTTCAATACTATTCGTTTTTGCAAGGTCGCTATAAGGTACCGGTATTTCAAGTACACCAAAGAAACGTTCGCGTCCTAACCCTCCATTAACCTGGTCGTACCCTCTAAAATCAGTAGGTACAGCGACTTTATTACCATTAACAGTAACCGTAGGTGTAAGCGACTTACCATGAGGACGACCAACACCTAAGCGTAATACTGCCTCGCCATTAGTTCCTTTATCAACGTTATTAATTGTAAAAAACTGAGTTGAGTTAGCAACAATATCTTTAACCACAGCACTTGCGTAGTGCTTAGTTTCTTGATTAATATTATTAATTATCACATTACTTTGATGACTAATTTTAATGATCATCGTTGACTCTGTGCCCAAATTAACTAAATCAGGTAATACTGTACTATCGTTATCATCAAGGACTGGTTTACCTTGAGCATCAGGATGTAAATGCTTAATGTTTACGCCAGTAACGCTATTAGAACCACCGCCTAAAACACTTAAATCAATATTGGTTGGTGAATTTTCAAGGCTGTTTAATACCAAATAAACATCTTTGCCATCAACATAAGCATCTGCTTGTATATCCAAATCACTCGCCCAGCTATCGATTCGCGTCCCTTTAATATCTGACCAAAGCTGGTAAAACTTAACCATTTCGGTGTAAACCCACTGCTCGCCGGTTTCACCTTCTCCCTCTTTAGCTTGACGTAGTAAACGCCAGTAATACGGAATGGTATCGCTTATACGGCCCCACTCTGCTTTTAATGGAATAAACGGTATGGCTTTATCAATACGGTTAGGCCTTTCCATAAAGCTCATAAGCATAGAGCTCATTGCTTTTAAACATAGCCAATCACGTTGCGGTGTCCATTTAGTGCCAAAAGACCCTTGCAGTTGCGATCCATATTCCGAAATGACTATTGGTTTAATACTCCCCCATTTATAAGCCATGTATTGCTCAACCATATCAAGAGTCGCTTCCATGTTACTACCTTTACGGTATTGCTCTTGATGTTGACCACCAGGGCCGCCTGGAAAGTTTGGAAAATCGTATAAGTGCATCGAAATAAAATCCATTTTATCTCCTGCAATATCTAGAAATGCCTTGTCGCGTTGCTTCCAATTATCAAAATAGTTTGCCCCTTTTTCATAATCAGGAAATGCCACTGTAAAACCGCCTACTTTTACATCGTTCAATGCTGAATTATTATGAACTACATCTGCAACTGAGTTATGTAGCCTAAAGATGTCATATAGACTTTCTTTGTCATAACCTTTATGAGGAAAGTCGTGTAGTTCAAATAGTGGCTCGTTCATAACTTCAAGGTATGTTGGGCGCTTTTGACCTAGAGTATCTGATGCGCCAGCTTTAAAGTACTTTTGTAAAAACTGCGCCATATAATCACCAAGCGCGGTGCCTAGTGGTTCGCCGGCAGTATCAGTTTGCGAAAAAGACCAGTTTTGGTTACCAATTTTAGTACCATCTGGGTAATAAGGGTGCTGCTGTGCTGCGACAATTAAATCACTGTTACGCCCTTCATGCTTTCGCATTGCTTTAGCTTCATCTGTGGTAATATTGGAGTAATTCCATTTAACACCGCCACCATTAGTTGTAGCCGTTACCGCACTTGCATAACCTGGTTTAGCCGAATCTTCTGGTAACTGTGTTAATTGATATTTCATGCTGCCGGTATCGCGGCCAAAATATACATCATAATTTTCTAAAAAGTTCGTCATTAAATTAAGATCAGCATTAGGCGCATTTAAACTTTGAGCATTATTTCCAAACCAGTCACTTTCGGTATTAGATGAGTGCAATGTAATAAACTTACGACGGTCGAAGCTATCAAACTGTCCTACAGCATGTTTTGTATCAATATTAAATTGTACCTTAACTTTATCGTTACTAACGCTTGCACCGCTGCTTGCTTGTTGCTCAACAACAAACTTACTTTGATTTGCACCACACTGCGATTTAACAACTAAATTACTACCGTCTGATGTGTTAGTTGGTTGAACACATTTACCTCCTGATACATGCTTAATAGCATTAGCCGACGTTTTAGTAAACTTCACTCGGTTATCAAAGTCACAACCCGACCACAAAACAAGTTGCTGTCCATCGACGGGGTTTGCTAAGCCGCCAGGGTGGACGCATAAACCCGACTTAACGTGCTTTATACTCCCACCAGATGTCCAGCTAAACCCTGCTGCATCACCGCTACAGTTATTGTTTAATACTACTTGAGTACCATTTACTGCATTATCAGCGGTTCTAAAACACATTTGTGAAGACGTTTGTTTAATAACAGTGCCAGCGTGTGCATTAAAAACGCTTGAAAGTAATAGCGCGCTCGAAATCGCGCAATACAATGAGCTTTTTTTCATTTTTTGTTACCTATCTTGGTGTGAAAATTAATCCTTTGTGTAAAGGCATCGAATTCACAATCAATATAATGTTAACAATTAACTGTATGCAACAATAAATTAATGACTTGTTCAAATTTCACACTTTAGTACCATAAATAGGCACGTGAATTTAAAGTTTAAATGAACAACATGAACACAATATTTATAGTTACAAATAATAGTCACTTATAACACACACGACAAAAAACAACCGTAAGCATATGTTACTAAATACTTTTTAATTTATCGGCATGAAATAAGTACAAGAATTAAATTTTTATATATGCACTTAGTTTTTTAAGAATATATTTTTTTACGACAGATTCGAATTGATATTTTAGAGGTTAAACTGTTAACAATTATTATATTTTATACTTAGACATTTAAGTAAATTGGAAGTTTTAATGAATGTAATTATTAAGATGGCTGGTCTAATTTGTTAATAAAGCAGTATTACCAAAACATTAACGAGTTTAGTTATGCACCCAGATATACAAAACAATCTTAAAATAAGACCTGCTCACATCGCCTCATTTATTGTGTTTTTATTAGTATCTATGTCTACACTTACCGCCAAAGTGTACGCCACAGATGCTGTATGGCCTTCAAAAACCACTTACAAATATGCAAACGTAAATGGTAAAAAAATATTTTATCGAGAAGCAGGCAAGCAACATGAGCAAACCATTGTACTTTTACATGGTTATCCGTCGTCATCACATAGCTACCGTGAGCTTATTCCGCTTTTATCTGGGCGTTATCATGTGATAGCACCTGATTATTTAGGCTCAGGTTATAGCGACCGCCCAAACCTTGGGGATCAAAAATATACATTTGAGTTACTGGCTAGATATGTTGAAGGACTACTGACAACGCTTAAAGTAAAGCGCTACAGCCTCTACATTCAAGATTTTGGAGCACCTGTAGGCTTTAGAATGCTGTTAAGTAACCCAAATAAACTCGAGGCATTAATCGTGCAAAATGGTAATGCATATTTAGAAGGTTTAACTCCTGCAAGGCAAACATTTTTTAAAACAGCTAATCAAGATAAATCCAAAGCACAACAAGCTAAGCTGTATTCATTTACTTCAGAGCAAGCCATTACTAATAAACAGTACTTACGCGATGTGCAAAATAATACTCAAATAATGAACCCTGATAGCTGGACTCACGACCTTCATTTTTTACAAACTAAAACTGATCGATCAATTCAAGTACAGCTACTACAAGATTACTACAACAACCTACTCGACTACCCCAAATGGCAAGCATATTTAAGAGAGCATCAGCCACCTACATTAATTGTATGGGGTAAAAACGATCCAGCATTTATAGCTGCAGGCGCTAAAGCGTATTTAAAAGATGTACCAAACGCAGAACTGCATTTACTCGATTCTGGGCACTTTAGTGTTGAAGAAAAACCAGTTGAAATAGCAAAGTACATTGTGGACTTTATGGATAAATTAGCGATTAAAAACAAACAAAACTAATTTACTTTGTAATACAAAAAAGCGCTGAAGGTATGAAATAACCCACCAGCGCTTTCTTGTTAAATATAAAGCTAAATAAAACGTTAAATAATACTCACTAAATCAGCTTAACCTTCTTCTTCAATAAGTGACTCTAGTAGGTCATGTATTTCAGCTTTAAGCTCTTTGTCTTCAATTTTATTAGCGCTAACTTTAGCATTTTGAAGATTTTTAATGGCCTCGTCTTTTTGACCAAGCTCTAGTTGTAACGTAGCCATTGAAAAAGCAACCGACGACATGTGATCTTTGTTATTAATCGCAACCGACTTCTCTAATGCTTTTTCATAAGTAGTGATTGCCTCCTCTAGCTCTTCGGTAAAATCAGCTAGCGTTTCCCATTGTACAGGGTGATCTTTTGATGTGTTTTCATTTTCTATACAAATAGCTTTTAGCTCTGCAAATAACGATTCAAACTTTTCACGGTTATTTTTATTAGCTGCCGCCATTAAATCTTCTGCAAGGTCATGTACCGCTTTATATACTTTTGTGTTCATCATCGCGAGGTATCCTTTAGAGTTACTAAACTAAATGCTTTTACTTTAGTAAAAATAGTATTTTCAGTCGTTAAAAGCTTATTTTAACCACTGATTTATTGAATTAGCTGTATGGCGTAATAATACATTAATAATGAACATAGCGTAGGCGTTAAACGCGTTGTGGTTAAAATTTTATTTAAATTAGGGCTAGAACTTAACGTGCTCAGGTAAAAACAGAAAAAGGTACTAAAACAAACCCACTATCCAATCGAAGGTAAAAACCGTCGTAAATAATTTTAGCGCAATAACAGCTACAAATAAGAGGATAAAGAACACTTTTGCTTTGTAGCTTTTCAGATTTTTCCAATACAAGCGTTTTGCATTAAATTCTGTCTTAAAATTATCTAAAGCGTCTTTCATGGTTACTCCCTGCTAATTTATTTCTATAAACATTGAGCCTAAACTATTCATATTGATGTGCACGCTATAAAGGGTAACAAGGTGTGTCATCAGTAATTTTAGTATGTATGATTTGTTTATTATCAAAAACGCGAATCTTTTAGAACAGCTATAAATAAATTCGGTGCTACACTAGCGACTAACTTAAACTCGTTAACAGCCAACTAAATTATGAAAGAATGTAACCAGTGTGGTAAATGCTGTATTAAATACGGCGGCGGCGATTTAAGCGCATCAAAAGAAGAAATAGATTTATGGGAGCTTTTTAATCCCGAAATTTATGAATACGTTAAAAACAATGAGATTTGGTTCGATCCTGAAACAGGATTAAGGCTAAATGCTTGCCCATTTTTAGAAATTGTCCCTAAAAAAGACCCTCTCGCTAAAAATATGTATACCTGCAGTATCTACCTCGACCGACCAGAGGATTGCCGACACTATCCTAGCCTAATACCTGAAATGATCAGAGATGAATGCGAGATGATTGAACCTATCGACATAAAAAATCAAACCAGGGCTCAACATAAACTAGATATACTTATGATTGATAGTCGGTAACTCTCTTTTAAACTGCAACAGGTTATTGGTTATTTTTTTATTTTTAAATAAGAGTAAACGTGTATACCAACAACCTATAGCCACAACAATAGAGCCAAAGCAAATTACAAATAAGGGTATTATAGGCTCATTCCATCCCATTGGAATAATTATAATAAATGGAGTTACACTCGCTAAAAGAACCATAGGTAAATTAAAAACATTAAATTTTTTTAATAAAATTGATATTGGTACCCCATAAACAAGTAGTGCGGGATAAACATAAAATAAGCTTCCGCCAACCATTAAGGCATCTGTTTTCTTTTCGGCCAATAGCACAAGTAAATATAATACACATAAAGATCAATCACTAATGCATACGAATTATGCCATCTATTTTTAAAATTTAATAAGACTTCTGTGATAATTAAAGATTGTCTATGAATTTAAAAAGCGGACGAATAACAACTAAGGCCACTAATAATTAGTGACCTTGCTTTTTATATCATAACAAATAGTTAGTTTTTTAAATTAAATATCATCACTGTACTCAAACGCTTGGAGCGTCACGCTGCTAACAAATCCGCCATCATCAGGATATGTAACTAATATTGTATTATTGGTTTTTAACAGCTCGTTTGGTACTTCGATTTCTAGCATACTAAATACTTGTGGGCGAAATACTTGCTCATCACCGGCATAATCGGTTGGTACAGTAACTAAAGTGTCATTTACTTTAACGATAGGTTGTTGAGCTAAATCATGCTCTCTACCAAAACTTAAACGCAATATACCTTTACCATATTCACTTATTTTTACATCGTTAATGTTAAATTTAAGCGCTGTATTGGCTTTAATTGCCTGTTTGTAGGTTGTTGCATAGTATTTATGCTCGTCAGACTCAGCAATAATTTTTATATTGTCGCTGAACGTATATTCAATAATTACTGTGGCTTCTGCGCCTATGTTAATGCTTTTTGGTAACTCATTTTTTACACCAATATTTTGTGATGTTGTTGTAAGTGTTGGCTCACCATTAGCAAAGTGCAAGTGCTTAATTTTAATGTTATTAATCGGATTGCTTGGTAGCTCTGTTAAATTTAGCAAGGCGCTATTAGCACTTGTTTCTAAATTACTGATAATTACATATGCTTTGTTATTGTTTACATAACTATCTACTAGTAAGTCGGCTTCGTTTGATTCAGTATTAACACGTGTGCCATTTACATCTGACCACAATTGATAAAATTTAATAATGTCGGTGAATACATATTCATCGCCTGTTTCACCTGTTTTTTCGTCATTGTGGCGTAGTAAGCGCCAAGCATAATCGCGTCCCTCATTACCACTCCACTCTGCTTTTGCTAAACTAAATGGAATGGCTTTAAGTATGAGATTCGGTTTAGCCATAAATTGCATCATCATAGGGCTAAACGATTTCATAGTTTGCCAGTCATTTATTGCAGTCCATGGCGTTGCTTCTGTTTTATGGTCACGCCCGCCGTATTCCGAAATCATGAAAGGTTTTACCTTACCTAGTTTAAGCTTTTCGTATTGCTCCATCATATCCATAGTGGCTTCTATACGGGCTCCTTTAAAGTTAGCAACGCCTTTATCGCGGTTTAAGTAGCCAAAGTCATAAAGGTGAATCGAAAAATAATCCATGTATTCACCGCTGGTATCTAAAAATAGCTTCATTCGCTCATCCCAACGATTGAAATTGTTATCGTCAAACCATGGAAAGGCAGTGGTGTACCCACCAATCTTAATACTTGTATTAACTTTTCGTATGCCTTGGGCTACTTCGTTATGAAAAATAAATGTATCGATAGGCTTACCGTGATGTACATCAACAAGTTCGTAAAGTGGCTCATTAAGTATTTCAAGGTATTGTGGGCGTGCTGGGCCTTTGTTCGGTCCTTGGTTGTCATTTCGATAAAATTCATTTACAAAATGTCCCATGTATTGACCCACGGCATCGGTATTAGCAAAGCTCCATTCGCCTTTGCCTTTATGATTACCAATCCAAAACTGATTAATTTGCCCGCCTATCATTACATGGGCTCTATTGTCGTATTTATGAAGCTTCGACAACGTTTTACCATAATAATCTTCGCGAGCAGTTTTGCCATAAGCAGCGATACTCTCAGGGCTTGCGTACCCTAGATTATTTGGGTTTTGCTCAACTTGAGTCGCGTAATACGGCATAGAACCGTTATCACGACCAAAGTACACATCAAGGTCGTTAAGTAAGTAGTCGAGCTTATCTTCTTCCCCCTTCCAATCGGTTGTTGTTAGCATCGAGTGCATAACAATATATTTGCTTCTATCAAAGGTTGATAGGCCGTCAATACTTCGCTTTACGTTTAAATTTACGGATACTTCTGGCTGTGCGACTAAATTGCTTGATGCAGTACATGCAAATGCAATTAAAAGTGAGCTAATGACTTTCATGGGTTATTTCCTTATTTTAATTGTGTGTGAGTTTTGCTTTCTAATTGAGCAAAAAAGATCATAGTTTTAGCTACATGTTCGTGCCAATACTCCCAGCAATGGGTGCCTGCAAAAATATTGAACGTGTGAGGAATATTTTCATCAGCTAGCTTTTGAGCTAATGCAGAATTAGCACTAAAAAGTACATCGTCTTTGCCGCAATCAAATCTAAGCGGCGGTAGTGTTTTTTTATTAGCACTAAGTGTTTTAAACACATCACCGCCGTACTTGTCACTGGTCTGTTTTAGGGGCGTTAGAGTGAGTTCATCAACAAAATGAGTAAAGTCGTCAAGCTTGGTAATTGATGAGTGCGCTGATATACCGCTAAAAATAGTTGAATGTTTTGCGCCTAAACACAAAGCGCCATAGCCGCCCATTGAAAGCCCCGTAATATAAATATTTGATGAGTTTGAGCACATTGGTTGAGTTTGAATAACAGCGCTAATCACATCATCAGCAATCCATGCTTCATAATCTGCATTTTTAAGTGGCAAATACCCGCTGCCCTCGGCGTGCGCGCCATCTGATGGCATCACTAATACAAACTCGTTAAGGCCACTGCTACGAAGCTGCTGATACACTTTATGTACGCCCCCTAGCTGGCTCCACACCCAGTGGCTACCATACACACCATGCAGTAATACAATTATAGGTACATTTTTATTACTGGTTGCTTCTTGGTAAATGCTTATATCACCTCGCCCTTTTAAGTGGCTGCTATACGCGGTTAGCGTTACAAAGTTATCAGCGGTGTAGCTGCTATTTGATATTTCTAAACGATGAATTGCCATTTTATACTCCTTTAATCATCAAACACGACGACACCTTTAGCGATACGCCCTGCTAGCATGTCGTCAAAGCCTGTTTGTAACTCATCTAACGAGTAAGTTTTTGTGACTAGCTCATCGAGCTTGAGCTTTTTTGCGTCATAAAGGTCTAGTATTTGAGCAAAGTCGCGCTTAGGATTACATTGCCCGTAGAGCGGATTTATATAAATTTTATCCCACTCAAATAGTTCGCAATCAAAATCTATTTTTTGCTCAATGCCACTCACTTGTACCGCAACTCCCGCGCTGCGTATTAATGCTAATGGCGCTGAACCAAGTGCCGGCACTGCTGTACACTCAAAGGCATAATCGGCTCCGCGACTATTTGTTAGCGCTTTAACTTCGTTTATCATGTGAACTAAATCAGGGTCATACTTTTTAGCAAGTACGGTATGTGTAGCACCAAATGCTTTAGCTTGTGTTAATCGCTCCGGTGACAAATCAATTGCTATTATTTTAGCGGCGCCTGAAACTGCAGCCCCTTGTATTGCATTTAGTCCTACGCCTCCACAGCCTAATACGGCCACTGAAGAACCTGCTTTTACTTTAGCTGCATTAACTACTGATCCGTAACCGGTCATTACGCCGCAACCAACAATACTTGCACTTGGAAAAGGAATGTCACTGTGTATTTTTATAACTGCAGCAGCCTTAACGACGGTGTATTCGCTCATCGTACCTAAATGAAATGAGCGCTCTAAGCTATTGCCATTATGCTCACACGCTTGTTTACCTGCGTGTCCGCATAAACCATTGCCAGTTACGGGGCTATTTACTTCACAAATGTGTAAATTACCCTCTTGGCACTGGAAACACTCACCACACGGAATCGCCCAATTTAGTATTACTTTATCGCCGATAGTAAATTCCGTTATACCTTCGCCCAACTCAACAACGGTTCCTGCGCCTTCATGACCAATGATAAATTTTTTATTCCACGTTTTAATTGAATCCCAATCTGTATGACAAATACCTGAGGCTTTTATTTTAATTTTTACTTCGCCAGCACTTGGTTTTCCGACATTAACGATATCGAAGAAAAAACCGCCTTTTCCATCTGCAATTGCAGCTTTTGCCTTGTACATGTAGACTCCTAAGTCTCTAAATATAAGTATTATGTTATGAAGCAACCGACAATTTACTGTGAACCGTTTTGTATAAAAGACGGTTACGATTTCGAAATTCATCATGTAAGTTATCTTCAGCACGATAGCTATTCATGTTTTATGCACTTTCATCAGGTGCATGAATTTATATTTTTTGAACAAATTGACGGCACTTATTTTTATCATCAAGGTGAATCGATTCTTTCTGATTTTGAGGCCGTTTTTACACCCGCTATGGAAACCCACGACTTTGCTTTAAATCCGCGCCCTAAATCTTGGTATATTGTGCAATTTATGCCTGAACGCCTTAATAATCAGGCCTTACAAGAATTTATAGAATTACTAAAAACTGGTTTGCATTTAAGCTTTAGCATTGAAATACAAAAAAGGATTCATAAGTTGCTCGCTTGGATGCTTAGCGAATTTAACGAAAATCCTAAAAGTAAAACCTGTGCTCAACTGTTTGATAGCTTAATCACTATGGTGTGCGAATATGGTAAAAGCAGTTTATCTAAGCAGCAAACGTCATTAAGTAGCTCAGCAAGTTTTAAAAAGCTTGCTCCGGTAATTAATGAGCTTAAAACAAATAACGGCCTTAACCTGTCACTTGAGCAAGCCGCAGCCCTTTGCCATTTATCACCTTCGTATTTTTCAAGGGTATTTAAAAAGCACTTTAGAGTGCCTTATTCCGACTACCTGATTCAGCACAAGTTATATAATGCCGCACGGTTACTCGGGCAAAGTGATGTTTCGGTGACTGATATATCTTACGATTTAAGCTTTTCTAGCCCGTCGTATTTTATTAAGCAGTTTAAACATCACTTTAAAGTGACTCCGCATCAGTATCGACAGCAGTTACGCCTGAAATAACTGAGGTTTTGCAAGTGCTATAGTCAAATTGTTCAATACCTGTTTGTTTACCTTTAAACCTTGCTTAATAGCCTGTGTGCCAAGTACATAGGCCTTTGCATAATTAACAGCTTCCACACAAAGCAGTGTGTCGTTATTAAAGTACCAAAGTGAAAATTGACCGGGAGCTTCTTGGCGCTTAATAATCTCGTTATAGCCTTGTGATAAACCTACTATTTGTAATTTATATTCGTATTGATCTGACCAAAACCAAGGGAGTGCAGGAGCTGACGTATTATTTTTAGCTAAAAACTGCGCAGCAACTTTAGCTTGGTCAACTGCGTTTTGTACCGACTCAAGTCTGATCCAACGATTATAAATTTTATTAAAATGAATAGTGCAATCACCAATTGAGTAGATATCAGGGTGTGATGTTTGGCATACGTCATTTACTTTTATGCCTTGCTCAACCACCAGCTCAGCATCTGTTGCAAGTTGTGTATTTAGCCTTACACCTACGCCAATTAAAATAAAATCGGCGGGATACTCACTGCCATCACTACATTGCACATAATGTTTATTGTTTGTGTGCTTAATTTGTACAATATCTTTTGCTGTTTGCAGGTCTACCCCCTTCGTTTTGTGTAAATCAGTTAAAAAGTTAGACATAGCAGATGATGTGACTCGCGATAGTATTTTTTCTTGTTTTTCGATAACCGTTACTTTAGCGCCAAGTGCAATAAAGGATGACGCCGATTCAAGGCCGATATAACCTCCACCAATAATCACCACTTCTTTGTTAGTGCTTGCACTTAGCGCTTTTTTTATTGCTACGGCATCACTATGTGTTCGCATTGCGAAATATTGAGAGGTGCCATATTCATCTACAGTTTCACTAAGGCCTGTAATTGGAGGAATAAAAGCTGAGCAACCGGTTGCGATTACTAATTTATCAAATGCTAGATGCTTATTATTTTCAATAGTAACTATTTTGTTATCTTTATTAATTGCAGTAACACGCTCACCTAAACATAAATCTATATGGCTATCTGTGTAGGATTTTTGCACCTTTAAAGGTATTGATTTTACCTCTAACGATTGCAGCGTTTTTTTAGACAGCGGTGGCCTGTGATATGGCAGTTCAGGATCGCTATCGAGTAACGTAATTTTACCCAGCCAACCTTGCTGGCGTAAGTTAAATGCAAAGTTAACGCCTCCATGGCTTGCACCAATAATAACAACGCTTTGCTGCAGTGAGTTTGGCTCTAATTGTGTGTTTTGCATAATGCTGTACCCGCTTTTAATTGGCTACTCTGAAGGTCATGCCATCAATATTTTCAGACACCTCAATTTGGCAACATAAACGGCTGTATTGCGTTACGTTATCGTCCAGCTCTAGCATGTCGCTTTCTATCTCATCGGGTTTACCTACTTTTTTAAAGTCATCCGGTGTTAAGTAAATATGACACGTTGCACACGAACATACACCGCCACAATCACCATCAATACCAGCAACACCATTTGCTGATGCCAGTTCCATTAGCGAGCCACTGTCGCCCTCTACTTCAATTGCATCGTTTTTTTGGGTTATAAATATTACTTTCGCCATCGTATTAATCCTCTACTTTTACTTGTTACTGTATTTATTTAACTATTTTCTACGGTGTTTTTATTTTGATTTAAAGCTAACGTGCAGACTGTTAAAGCCAACCTTTCTTGAAAACTCACCGAGTTTTTCAATATTTTCATCTGCTTTTATTGCCTCTATTTGAGCAACTTTATTAGCAAGCGATAACACTAGTTGACGTAAAATTTGGCGGGCATGCGTTGCGCCCAAACAATTGTGATGGCTAAAACCAAAACTAATATGCGGGTTAACTTTTCGATCGAAGTCGACATTGTTAGGGTTTTTGAATACCTTTTCATCGCGATTAGCCGACGCCCAACATAACGAAACTCGTGTGTCGGCTTTTATAGCGTGCTCACATACACTTGTGTCTTGCGTAGCGACACGGCCCATTTGCGTAAGCGGCGAAAAATAGCGAATTAGTTCTTCTACGGCCCTGTTTAATATTTCAGGCTCATCATCAATACGCTTTAAATCGCTGATGTTTTCGCTAAAGTAGGCAATAGAGTTTGTGATCGCGTTTATAACGGTGTCGCGCCCCCCTGCAAAGGTGAGGATCATCACACCTTTTACTTCTTCTTTACTCAGCTTTTTACCGTTCGCCTGTGAATTTAAAAGCACTGAATATAAATCATCACCCGGGATTGCAATGGCGTTTTCTATTTGCTCATCAATGTAGTTGTATAGAATATTGGCTTTATCGCCATCAAGGTCACTGTCTTCACTTCTAAATACATGAGTACCCCAATCTATCCATGTTTGTGCTTTATCCATTGAGGTATTAAGTAACAGCGTTAACGCTTTAGATTGAAGTGGTAAAGCAAATTGTGACACCACATCAAACGACTCTGCTTTAAAGGCGTTTTCAATAGTTTCATCAATAATGGTTTGTAAACGCGCTTGGTAACATTCATCTAATGGGCGTTTAAACCAAGGGTTTAATAATTCACGAAAGCCACCGTGCTGAGGAGGGTCTACTTCAAACGGAATTTGGCGTGTTTCACGTATTGCCACTTCTGATGGAATTACAATACGTCCAGGTTTAGCACCCGATTGAAAAACAGCACAATTATGCGCTGCTTTTCGTACATCTTTTAAGCCTAAGATCATATTTATAGGATCGTTTTGGTCATCCATTTGACCCATTCCTGTTACTTTTCGTTGCTGTGCAAACGCATCGGGAAACTCGCTAATACCAGTTACTTTTGACGTCATAATGAAACCTAATTTCTATTATTAATCTATTTTTGTTACACCATTTTAATCGCAACCTTATTATACAAATACACTGATTTTGCTTAAAAATGGTAATTTGATGCTCTTTATTGCTATTTTAAATATAAAAAAGCCAGCAATTAAAGCTGGCTTTTGACGGAGTTGTGAGAGCCCCTAACTAATTAATTTAAAATCTAGGTAATGAAGCTATTCTCGGTGTGAATTGCAACCAACAGTTTTACAGCAGACTAAGCAATTTGGGTTTGTGTAAAACAATCAATATTTGCAATGGCAATAACTATTTACCTTTATAAAAGCGTCCACAAAATCAGTACTCATAAATTAAAACTTATGACAAAGAGATTATCATTCATTCCTTGATAAATAATTTCTACACTGAATTTGTGGACACACAACAACTCTTTTCTTTTATTACTAATTTTTCTAGTTACGACTGTTTAATTAAATGTGTTCTCATTAGTTGAGGGTCAAATTCTACACCCGTCCCAATTATATCTGGCGCGCACGCTTGCCCATTTTCAAGCTTTAAAGGACGTGTTGTATATTCATCTATAGGGAATGAATGAACTTCTAAAAAACCAGCGTGAGGCTGAGATGCCAACAGTGATACATGTAGTTCATGCATGCCATGGCTACAAATAGGTAAATTATGGGTATATGCCATACTCGCTACATGTAACCACCCTGTTATGCCACCAATATTTGATGCATCTGGTTGTAAAAAACCTAATTTAGCTTGACTAATCGCATAGCCAAATTCGTGCAATGTATGCAAATTTTCACCCATTGCAAGCGGTATTGAAGTCGCTTGTGCTATGCGAGCAAAGCCTTTGTAATCATCAGGTATAGTCGGTTCTTCAAACCAGGTTATGTCGTATTTTTCAATTGATTTAGCAAAACGAATAGCTTGCTCAACAGTCATTGAGTAATTGGCATCTACCATAAGTATTTTATCTTTACCTATTAGCTCTCTTACTGCGGCTACACGTTCTATATCTTCTTTAAAGTTGGGTTTACCGACTTTAATTTTTACTGCATTAAAGCCACGATTTAAATAACCATCTATATTACTAAGCAGTTTTTCTTGGCTAAAGTTTAAATCTATTCCGCCTGCATAGCATTTTGTTTGGTCACTGCTACCACCCGCAACTTGCCATAATGGTGCATTTAAGCGCTTACACTTAATATCCCACAGCGCTATATCAACTGCTGAAATCGCAAAGCTAAGTAGTCCACCTCGGCCAACATAATGAAGATCCCACTGCAATTTGTCCCAAATTGCCATGATAGACATTGAATTTTGTCCAATTAGACCGGGCTTTATTTCATCGTTAAGGAGTGAATAAATTGCGCGACCACCTTTGCCGCCAGTGTAGGTATATCCCATCCCTTCATACCCGTCGTGAGTCATAATATGCACTGTAATAACTTCAAAGTGAGTGTGATCGCCATGCTTTGCATCACTTAACACTTCTGCTAGCGGAATTTGGTAATACTCGACTTTTACACTTTTGATTGTTTGTGATGATACTTTCATTAAGCCACCGAATTAGTTAACATGACACTGTTCATTGTTAACAATTTACAACAGGTATTTGTTGTTGTAAAGGTTATCTGTTTAATTAAGCGAAATTATCCGAAGGTCTGTTTATCTTTGAGAATTAAAATTTGTTCAAACTCGAGGCTATTTAATCGCAGCGTGAGATTTGTAACCTAGTGGGCTAAGTAAAAACCGAGCAAAGCTTCCGCGTCCTGCTCACGCCCCTTACCTTCATTCATGTAGGCAACAAAGAGTAAATAGCCCCTATCAAGCGTGCTTATAGGGGCTTTAATTTAACAATAGAATAACAAGACTATTTTAAATCAAGTGCCAATAGCTGTGTATGCGCTGTTATATAAACGCGGTTTTGTGATTGGTTAAACGTTAGATTAGCACTAATATTTGGCATTTCAATTTGAGCTAGTAGCTCAGCATTTTTATTAAATAACCATAACCCATTGGGACCTGTAGCAAATATAATCCCACTTTTATGTACCTTTAAACCATCTGGTAAGCCTTGGTCATGCTTAATTGCTGGTGGTAATTCATAAAATAAAGATTTACTTATCACTGCACCGCTGTCATTTAAATCATACTGATACCACGCAGGTTTATTAGCATTAGATGCCGCCACATATAACGTTTTATTATCAGCTGATAATGCGACCCCATTAGGATAAATAAGATCACGATCTAGCAAGGTAAGCTCCCCTGTATTTTTAAGTGAATATACCCCCTGAAACTTAAGCTCTTTGCCTTCATCATCTAATTGATTAGGTAAACCATAGGGTGGATCACTAAAATAAAGCATGCCTTGGTCGTTAAAAACGCCATCGTTTGGGCTGTTAAACTTTTGTCCATTATAATGACTTACAATTTGTAGGTATTGTGGTTTAGGCGTGCTTAATGGCGTCTTCATTTTTGATATAACACGTGAGCGCGATTGCAAAAGCACAAGCTCATTTTGTTTATTTACAATTAAACCATTTGAATAGCCACTATGCGCTAAGTACAAACTTGCACCTTTACCTGGTGTATATTTATAAACCTGATGATTAGGTATATCAGAATATAATAAATATCCTCCTTGATTAACCCAAACCGGCCCCTCTAGCCAGTCATAACCCGAAGCGAGGGTTTTAACATGGCTATTTAAGTTAAGCACTTCAAGCGCTTGCTCATTAAATATTTTGTAGGGGCCTTGCTCGAATAAAAGTGTGTTACTTTGCTTAGCAGATACACCCAAACAGAAAACACACACAGCGCTTAGTATATATTTAATTTTTTGCATTATTATACCTGCGTTCATACAACGATTTATTCACGCTTTTAGCTGCATCTACAAGCGGTTTGTAAGGAATGTCCGTTACATTTACAAAGCCTACATTGTAGTTTTCACCATCGTATGCTCGCCCAGTTAGTGGAGAGTCTATGTATTGAAACCAATGCGCACCAACAAAATATGGGTTATCTATAACGCTATTCATATATTTTTTGTATTTAGTACCACGCTCTTGCTGAGATTGAGTGTGTATAAGGCCTGGGTTTAATAGCCCAGAATCAAGCGCACCATTATGAAATTCACCTATTATGCTTGGCATGTCTATATCAGATAAAAATGCCCAAAAATCTTCATTTAATCCCTCTCGGTAATAGTTGTAGCTCATCACATCTACATGCGCGGCAGCGGCGGCTCTTATTTCAGGCGTCATACCCCAGTCAGCAAAACGTGCTCCCATATTCAGCTGATTTGGAAGGTGTTTAGCTATAGCCGCGTCAACCACTGCAAAATACTGATTAGCATAATGAAATAACATCGCTGATAAATCGATATTAGTTTGCTCGTTAAACTGCGTGAGTGCGACGCCTGCAGCAAACTCATCCCATGAGGCAATACGTGTATTCCATGCTTTATTAAGTTTGCTAATTTGGCTGTACTTATTTTTCATTAAGGTAACAAATTGTGCTTTAGTCGGGCTATTTTGGGCGTTATTTTTAAGTGTATTAATAGCAATACCATAACGTGAGGCGTCAGAATTCATCATGCCCCAGCTTTTTTCGTTATCAATAAATACACCAACACACCAAGGACTGTTTTTAACTTGCTGGGCTACTTTTGCAAGCGTTACATCTGCGCGCTCAACGAATAATGGATCAAATGGGTCAGGTAATGGGCTCCAGTAGTCGTTACCACTGCTTACCGTTTTGAAATTACCAATGATCCACGCATTAGCAAAGTAAGGTAATTGGTTAGTATGGTAATAGTCTTCTTCTATCCAATTGCCAAAAGAAGTAAAGCCCCATGAAAGCATGCGTTTTACAGTGGTATTTTGCCACTGTTTCATTAAGTCGTTGTTGTTATGGGTTTGATATTTTCGCTCTAAATTAGCGCGATAAAAGCTAAACGTTTCACCTTTTTTAATTGCACCACTGTGAACTTCGCGTCTGTAGCCGTAATTATCTGCTAAAGGGTTATTTTGCTCGGGTAGCCAATTAAACATATCAGATCTTAGTGTTGAGCTTTTATAACGTGTTGACCACGCAGTTTTTGGAGCTGGATTTAATCCTAATGAATCCTCTGGTGTTAAATCATTAGCTTCGCGCTGCTTAATATAGCTTTGGTCAAAATCGTAACCGGTAATAGTTGAAGTATTTGCCATACGAACGTTATCAATGCCGGTTGAAAAAAACAGATAACCTTCTGGGTCGACTAAACTCCATTTCCCTTTGTATTTTTCGGTTCTAAAATATCCCGTTGCCTTTAATTGTGGGCCGTTTTTCCAGCCACTATATTTAGAACGTCCTTTCATTGGTGAGTTTTGTAAGTTAATTTGCTCTTTTTGAGAAATAACTTGTAGCTGCTCTGTTGAAGATACTTTATTGGTAAAGTCTAATTTTGCATTTTGCCCAAATTTATCAACTAACCCTTTTAGATAGTTAGTATCAAAATTAGTTGGCTTTATAAGGCGTAAGTTGTCTATTAAAATTCGTTTATCGTCAAGTAGCCCTTTTACTCCAAATGATATTTTTACAATGCTGCTAACGTCGATATTTTTTTGTCCGCCTCTATAGATTATTGGCGTATAACTGCTTTTCCAACTTGGTGGGTTTGAGCGAATACCTGAATTAACATTTAAATTTGCGCCTTTTAATTCTATGTAATACGTATTTTGAGACTTTGCTGGCACAACAACACTTCGAGTTTGAAATTGTCCCGACTTGTCTATTGTCTTTATGTATAGGTGAGTAGAAGCCTCATCAGGGTTTTGTATATCAAGTGCAAGGGCAAAGTTTCCTGTTGCTTGCCAATCCCATCCTTTTGGGTTTATAAATTCAAAGTCACTTTCTACATTAGATTTAGATTTTAATGTAACCGCTAGTTTATGGTTTCCACCTTCCTTTATTAATGTACTAAAGCCATTAATTGTATTTATATATTGGCTGTAATTATCCTGTTCAAAATCAAAAATTATATGCTCTTTTTTTAATGGAGTGGCTCCTTTAGTTGAATTTTGATCTGAAGCTTTCGCATTGTGACACCCTGCAAGTACCGATAAACAAAAAAACGAGGATGCTAATTTTACACTATAAGGATTGAGAAACATGTTGGCCTACTATTGTGCGTGTTTAAA
This sequence comes from Pseudoalteromonas sp. NZS100_1, assembly GCF_015864285.1. NCBI lineage: Bacteria > Pseudomonadati > Pseudomonadota > Gammaproteobacteria > Alteromonadales > Pseudoalteromonadaceae > Pseudoalteromonas > Pseudoalteromonas sp. NZS100_1. Next base: position 138,921 of record NZ_JADYXN010000002.1, on the reverse strand, counting down.
TGTGTACTTTTGAGCAATAATTGATAGCTAAAAAGCGTTAAAACTACACAAGATAATTACACAAACGACGATATAAAACAATTAACTGTTAACAATGCAATGGATTTTAGAAGTGTTTTATAATAGAGGGAGCTATTAAAAAATATAAATTATAGGTAAAAAACATAAAATTCAATACTTTAAACACTACTCTCCATAATCATTAGCAGATATTCTTTGAGGGTACTACGAGTAGATTTGTTACAGTAAAGTAGAGTTAATGCCAGATTAACTTCTATTGTAAAGCAAACAGTTTATCGGCACTTTTAGTGGTTTGAACGCAAAACACAAGGTTATACTATAACATTGTTGATTCGTTAATTTTGTGGTGTTATATTATATCACAACATAATAACCACGAACCAATATATCCATGACAAAGTTAACATTAATCTCCTCTGCTATTTTTTCTGTTTTATGTTCTCAATCAGCTTTGGCTGCAACCGTTACCGGTAAAGTAATGGATGATAAAAATCAACCAATTAAAAATGCCTCTATCCATGTCCATGGCAAAAACCAAAGCGTTAAAAGTAATGATTTAGGCGAGTTTGCTATCGATATAGATGCAAACAGCCAATTACATATTAGTAAAGACAACTACATAGACTCTCGTATTACTGTTACCGAATCTTCAAATAATCTGTCTGTGTCACTTAAACCAACATCGGTTGAAACAGTGGTTGTTTATGCCTCTGCACTTCATAAGAACAGCCTAGAAATGATTTCTCCTGTAAGTGTGCTATCTGGTGATGAATTAAGAAATAAATCTAAACCAACACTTGGCGAAACTCTTAAAGGTTTACCAGGCGTAAATGCAAGTTACTTTGGCCCTGTATCATCAAGCCCAATTATTCGTGGTTTAGATGGCCCTCGCGTTAAAATCACACAAAATGGATTAGATGCCAGCGATGCGTCGCGAATTGGCCCAGACCACGCGACATCAAGCGACAGCCTAGCGGCAGAGCAAATTGAAGTGTTGCGCGGTCCAAGTACCCTACTTTATGGCTCTGGTGCAATTGGTGGCGTTGTAAACGTGGTTGATAACCGTATTCCTACTAGCAATATCGACGAGCTTACAGGCGCTGCTGAATACAGCCACGATACGGTGTCAAATTCAAACACCGTAGCTGCAAAACTTGAAACAGGTAATGAAGGCTTTAACTTTCATTTTGATGGTACTAAGCGCAGCGGCGATGATTACCAAACACCGACCTTTACTATTGCCGACGATGATGGCGATGTTGAAACCGAAAGCTCGGTAGAAAATACTTTTATTGATAGCGAAACACTCAACTTTGGTACCAGCTATGTTGGCGATCACTTAACGATTGGTTTTTCTTACGGTAGCATTGATACTGATTACGGTATTCCTGGGCATGAGCATCATCACGATCACGAAGGTGAAACTGAAGAAGAGCATGCAGAACATGAAGATGAAGCTGCTGAAGAGCCAGTTTACGCACATTTAGAGCAAGACCGCTGGCAAGGGCTTGTAAGTTACGCTCTTCATAATAACTGGATTGAAACCATCAACCTACGTGTTGGCTATACAGATTATTCACACAGCGAAATTGAAGATGGCGAAATTGGTACTACTTTTAAAAATAAAACGACTGAAGCACGTTTAAATGTAGAGCATAAGTTTGCTGATTGGCACGGAATGATGGGCTATCACTACAGCGATTCTGACTACGATGCAATTGGTGAAGAAGCATTTACACCCGCGAGTGTAACTACAACTAACGCATTATATTTACTAGAAGAGCGTGAATTTGGCGACGTGACAATAGAGCTTGGTGCACGTGTAGAAGATTACAAAATTGAAAGCCAAATCACGGCACACGAACATAGCCACGATGAAGTAGAAATAGATCATAGCGACGAAGAAGCTATTGGATACAATAAAAGCTTTACCAATTTAAGCGCCTCTGCCGGTGCCATTTGGCAGTACAAGCCGGGTCATAGTATTGCGACAAGTATTTCTCACTCAGAAAGAGCTCCGCTTTCTGCAGAGCTTTTATCAAATGGTTTACACATTGCAACAGGTACGTATGAGCTTGGCCTTGGTTATAACATTGAGGGTAATGAAGCACATTTTGAGCCAGAGAATATCAAGCAAGAAACCTCAACAAACCTAGATTTAAGCTTTAGACGTTTTAGCGGTGATTTTGGTTACACCGTTAACTTTTTCTATAACGATATTAAGAACTTTTATTTCCAAGAAAATACAGGTTTAGTTTACGATGAAGAAGATGGTTTAGAATCAGCTATTGGTGCACATGACGATGCTGTTGCGGTTTATCAGTTTACAAGTAAAGACGCAGAGCTTTATGGAATTGAGTTTGACGCACATTACCAAGTAACCCCAAGCGCTATGGTTAAAGTATTTGGTGACTCAACTCGTGCAAAACTAAAAGACGACGAAGGCAACTTACCGCGTATCCCTGCCAATAAATTAGGCTCTGAGTTACAGTACGATTTAGGTGACTTACAACTAACGCTTACAGGTACTCATTACTTTGATCAAAACGATGTAACTGCATTTGAAACAAAAACGGACGGCTATACGTTATTTGATGCACAAGCTAATTACCAATTAGGTTTAGGCAGTGTAGATGCACAGCTTTATATAAACGTGGATAACATTACTGATGAGTTAGGCTTTGTGCATAGCTCATTTATTAAAGATAAAGCCCCACTACCTGGCAGAAACTTCCGCTTTGGTATCCGTGGCTACTTTTAATAGCTGACAAGCTCTTTAGTTTATATATTTAAAAACCGCATTTTATTAAGGCGGTTTTTTATTTTTAGAATATATAATATCAACACGCAGTAATACTTAATCGATTTGAAGGATTAAACCTGACGCTAACTGCGTTAAGAATTTCTGATATACGACTGCATGGATGCAGGAGGTAGAGCAATGCAAAAGCAATTAGTGGTAACAACTAAACAACGAAATTTTTGCCTTGTTATCGACACAATTTTCTTAGCGAAAAATAGATCACTTAATTAAGCTAATTGGTATAAAACTCTTAAATTACAAACACAAAAAAGCCGTATTCAAATTGAATACGGCTTTTTACACTTTTAAATTAAAATGTATTTAATTTAAGAAATGATTTCGTGTAGCTCAACATCAAATACAAGCGTTGAGAAAGGTGCGATTGCAGCACCTGCGCCACGTTCACCATAAGCAAGCTCATGAGGAACGTAGATACGCCATTTAGTACCTACAGGCATCATTTGTAATGCTTCAGTCCAGCCTTTGATCACGCCACCAACTGGAAATTCAGCTGGTTGACCGCGCTCGTATGAGCTATCAAACACAGTACCGTTAATAAGTGTACCGTGGTAATCAACACGTACTGTAGACTCAGCTGTTGGCTTTTCGCCTTCGCCAGTTGCTAGTACTTCGTATTGAAGACCAGACTCAGTTACTGTGATTTCAGGACGTTTTGCGTTTTCTTCTAAGAATGAAATACCTTCTGCAGAAAGTACTTGTGACTCTTCTTCACGACGAGCTTGAATCTCTTCGTTTATTTTTTCAAATGCAGCTTGGATCTCAGGGATCTCAACTTGAAATGCGCTACCAGCGTACGCATCTTTCATGCCTTCAAATACTGAATTTAGGTTTAAGCCTTCAAAAGGATTAGACTTAAGTTGCTCACCCATTTGTAAGCCAATACCGTAACTTGCTTTTTCAGCATCTGTAGTAAAATTATCTGACATAATGTGTTTTTCACGTTTTGTTAGTTAAAAGACGCGACTATGCTATCACAAAATAAACCGCGTTTGGGGCTAGTTTTTGCTGAGTTTTAGCTTAATTAGGCCAACAATATAACTACAAAGCGGCAAACTGAATAAAATTCCAACAAGTAGAGGCATTGTTAGTAATCCTGATTCGCCAAACAGTAAAAATGGCACTACAAGCAGCCCTATACAACCAATAAAAACAGAGCCAATAACTGGCCAATGCTTATCGTATTTGGTAATAAGATGGGCAGCTAAAACATTAAAACCAACACCATAAATTAAACCGGTAATTAATGGATACTCTGGTTGAGCGTCTATAGCCATTTTTACTAATAAGCTAATAGCACTTTGATAGCAGTAACCAAATACCGTCCATAATAAAAGATGTTTTATTAATTTCTGCGAGGTTGGTAGGTTTGTTGCTTTAGTCATTTAGAAACTCCACAAAGCAAAAAACCGCCCATAAGGCGGTTTTTTTTAAATAATGGTGGAGAGATAGGGATTTGAACCCTAGATGGGCTATAAACCCATGCCGGTTTTCAAGACCGGTGCATTCGACCACTCTGCCATCTCTCCGCACGGCGCGAATAATATGGCTAAATACATAACTTGTAAAGAGCTAAATAGAAATTAATATAAAATATTAACATATTGGATAAAATAGACCCACTTTGTTCTTTTGTTAAGCTCTTCACTTTAATAAAAGTGTAGTTAATGGACTAAAGTTAAACACATTAATAATACTGTTTAGGTCTACGTGCAATCCAAGAGCAGATTAAACAAGCCAATATACTCAGTGCGGTAAAGGTAACGCCTTGAAAAATTAAATCGAATCGATTTAAATCATCACTTGGTACTACAACAAACATAAAAGCAGGTAGCACACTAAGCGATAAAACGTAGCAACATACTTTAAATGCACGCCCAAAGTCGAAACGTTTGGACTGGTGCATCCACCATGTTAACAACACAAGCATACCCATCGCTGAACCGGCTATAAAGTGTGATGCATTTGTGCTCATTGCAACATACAGTGTTACAAAAGCACCAATGATTCCCCAAATTGACCATGCTAGCCAATTCTCTTTTTCACGTAAAAATAAATTTCCCATAGTTTTCGTCTTCTTTATCGTTATTTTTATTAAGACTTTCCATAATGTATCAAAAAACAACCGATTAAAAAACAAACTGAAGAAGATTTAGTAAATTTAGTGCTTCCAAGCGCTTCTTACAGCCAAGTCATTAACTTTTAAATAATACTCTTTGTAACCTTAATGAATTATGACTATGTAAGTTGCGCAAAGTTCATACTATTTCACAAATTACTAAAATAGTTTTCTGGCTTATGGCGAGGCGACTTTTTACAATCGACTTCGGGTGTACCTATATATAAATACCCTACTATTTCATCTTGCTCATGTAAGTTAAGCGCTTTTTTAACCGCGCTACTTTGTGCAAAGTAGCCTGTGCGCCAAACACCGCCTAACCCTTGGGCAAATGCAGCTTGTTGCATCGCTAATACACTACAGCCTGCGCTTTGTACTTGTTCTATTCGAGGAACTTTTGGGTGTTCTTGATATTTAGCAATTGCTATTACAATCATAGGCGCACGAAGGGGAAGCTCTTTAGCACGGTTAATTACTTTTTCTTCTTGTTGCTCTGCCACTGCACTTTGATGGTAAATTTCACCCAGTTTATTGCGTGCATCACCTTGAGCAACAATGAACTGCCACGGTGCTATACAGCCATGATCAGGAACACGTAATGCTGCTTGCTTAATTATGTCGAGCTGCTCAGGCGTAGGGCCCGGCTCTGTTAGTTTAGAGTCTGATTGGCGGGTAAGTAAAAGCTCGATAGCGTTCATAACGATTCCTCAAAATTCAAAACGCTAGAGTAACATTTAAACCCTTAAAAAATAAATACCGAGAAATTAAAATGCAAAACGGCCGCAAAGGGTTAAGCTATGCGGCCGTTAGTAAAGTAGATTAAATACGTTATTCTTTTACAATATTTCGCCTTAACCAGTAATCTATACTAACAAAACGCCCACCGCCCATAAAAAACAAGCTAAGAAGCATAGCAAAATAAATTGCCGAAAATTCTATACCGTTGTTTAAAATAGACGGCTTGCCCTTTTCGTATAGATAATCAGGAAACCCGTGTTCTTCAACTAAGCCACGAATTTTACCTATTCGGTCTTGTACTTCTAGTGAGTTTTCAAGGCTTTCTTTAGCGCCCGGAATTGATAACCAATCGAGCACTTGCGCAGCACTTGTTTCTGGATTAGTTGGTGCTATTGCAAACCAACCATTATGCCAATGCACTGAGGTTGCAGCGACAACCATTGTGAACATAAGTGGGATACTGACCAAGCGAGTTAAAAGGCCAAGTAATAAAAACCAACCTCCTAAAAATTCACTCCAGCCAGCTAAAAAAGCTAGTAAGTCAGGAAACGGTAATCCTAAACCCCATTCATTATTACCAAACCATTGAACTACATCTGGAGATGCTAAAAAGTTATCAAAGAAACCTTCTGTCTCACCGCTTATAGCAAGTTTGTTATAACCTGCAATGATCATAACAGGGGCTAAAATCAAGCGAAATAGCAATGCAGGTAAACCATCTAAAAATGATAGTTTACCCAATATTGCATCATAAAGATTGGTTAGTTTATTCATGCGTATCCTGTGTGTTCACTGTTTATTAAGTTATAGACTATAAACAGCAAAGACCGCATGAATTGATAAACTATTTCAATTTATTTACAAAGGTTAAATACTTCTAGCGACCTGAAGTGCTTCAAAAATAGCGCGTTTAGCATCAATAGCTGCAGCTAGTTTAGCTCCGCCTATAACATGTACCTTTGCGTTATCTGTGTAATTTTCTAGCACTTCGTTATTAGAAACCTGGCCAATACAGGCAATAACAGTGTCTACTGGCAGTACTAGAGTTTCACCAGCAACATTAATAGTTAGTCCGCTTTTATCAAAGCTTTGGTATTGGCAATCAGCAATTTGCTTAACGCCATGCTGCTTAGCAACTTGGCGATGTATCCAACCCGTTGTTTTACCAAGCTCGCTACCAAAACGACCCGTACTGCGTTTTAACATATACAATTGACGTTCGTCTTTATGAGGTTGGGCTTCACACTCAATCCCCCATTGCGTTTTAAACTCGCTAATAGTTTGCGATTTATGTTCGCTTAAAAACGCAACCATATCAAAACCTATACCACCGGCACCTAAAATAGCAATTGATTTACCCAGCTCTACTTCGCCGCGTATAACTTCGTCATAAGCAAATACACGCTTATCATCGCTACACTTAATAGAGGCTTCACGCGGCCTAACGCCAGTTGCAAATACGATGTCATCATAGTTTTTAAGCATTGAATCGTCATAAGCTTTACCAAGCTCTACAGTTACTTTTAATCGCTCAAGCTCATTAGTGAAGTAAGTAAGAGTATGGTTAAAGTCTTCTTTACCTGGTATTTGCATAGCTAAATTAAATTGGCCACCCATTTGCGGTTTTTGATCAATTAACGTGACGTTATGCCCTTTTTGAGCCAAGTAACAACTTGCCGATAAACCAGCGGGGCCTGCACCGACTACTAATACGTTTTTAGCTTTGGTTGCTTGCTCTAACGGGTAATCTAGCTCAAATGCAGCTTGTGGATTAACTAAACACGTAGCACGTTTATTTTTAAATACGTGATCTAGACAACCTTGGTTACACCCTATACAAATATTAATTTGCTTAGATTGATTATTTGCGTATTTATTAAAAAACTCTGGATCGGCAAGTAGCGGCCTTGCCATCGAAATTAAATCAGCCTCGCCTGCATTTAAAATATCGTTAGCAATTTCTGGAGTATTAATTCGGTTAACAGCAATCACTGGCACGCTCACCACGTCTTTTAAACGTTTTGATGCTTCTTTAAATGCACCTGGCGGCACCATACTCGCAATAGTTGGTACACGCGCTTCGTGCCAACCAATACCTGTGTTAAATATATCAACACCCGCTTTTTCAAGCTCGGTAGCTTGTATGACAACTTCCTCTGGTGTTGAACCGTTTGGGATTAAATCAATGACCGACAATCTAAAAATAATTAAGAATTGCTCAGATACTTTTGCTCTTACAGCTTTAACTATTTCAAGCGCAAGTCGCATTCTATTTTCTAGGCTGCCACCAAATTCATCTTCACGTTTATTGGTGTGTGGCGCCATAAACTCATTAATCAAATACCCTTCAGAACCCATAACTTCAACGCCATCGTAGCCGGCTTTTTCAGCCATATAGGCAGAGTGCGCAAAGTCTTTAATTGTTTTTTTAATCGAGCCAAGCGTCATAGCTTTAGGTTTATAAGGATTAATAGGTGCTTTTATTGCACTTGGTGCCTGATTGAATGGATGGTACGCATAACGTCCAGCATGTAATAATTGCAAACAAATTTTTCCGCCGTGTTTATGCACAGCATCTGTGTAAGCGCGGTGCTTAAATACATCGTAATAACTATTAAATGAAGATGAAATAGGTGTTAATTTGCCACGTAAATTTGGGCTGTATCCGCCCGTAATTAACATTGCAGTGCCGCCTTTTGCACGTGCTTCGTAAAATGCACGTAAGCGTTTGCGGTTATGCCATCCCTCTTCAAGGCCTGTATGCATTGAGCCCATCACTAAGCGGTTACGTAATTGTGTGTGTTTTAGTTGTAATTGTTGTTCTAACATCTTGTGCCCCGTCAACTGGTCTAACCTGTATACATTAGCTAATTCTGCTTTAATGGCAAGTAATAAGCAATATGTGCCTTCATTTAATTAAAAAAAGCCATAAAAACATGTATTAATAGCACCTCATAAACACTTCGTTACGATTTAGCAGTTAAATTTATTTTTATTCTAGGCTAAGATGGAACTAATGTATTAACTGTACCAAATTAAGGAGCTATTTTGATAGCAAAGGTATTTAAAGGTATTTGGGCTGGAATTAACTTTTCTCGTCGTTTAATACTCAACATTCTGTTTTTATTACTGGTAATTGTTTTCTTAGTGTCACTCTCAAGTGACGACGATAAAATAATAGTTGAAAATGGCTCTGTGCTTAGGCTTAACCTAAATGGCCCTATTGTTGAAGAAAAAACATACATAGATCCGGTCGAAGCTGCAATTAGTGATGCAACTTCTGGTTCTGAAGCGCCAAGCGAAATATTACTCGACGATATTGTTGAAGTAATAAACGAAGCGACTAAAGACGATCGCATTACGGTGATGCTGCTTGATTTACAAGAAATGCCTAAAGCACATTTAAACAAACTTAAGCAAATTACCAATGCTATTGATGCATTTAAACAAGCTGGCAAAAAAGTGATTGCATCGGGTTATTACTATACCCAAGCACAATACTATATTGCATCACATGCTGATGAAATAGCTATGCACCCATACGGTAGCGTAGGTATTGAAGGTTACGGCATGTATCCGCTTTACTTTAAAGATGCACTTGAAAAGCTTGAAGTAACGCAGCATATTTTCCGTGTTGGTACATTTAAGTCAGCAGTAGAACCTTTCATTCGGAACGACATGTCTGAAGCAGCCAAAGAAGCTAACCGTGTTTGGTTGGGCGCTCTTTGGAGTGAATACAAACAAGATGTTGCTGCGGTTCGCCCATTTGATGAGTCAAATTTCGACGAGACAATGGACGTATATCTTGAAAAAATGAAAGCTGCAGATGGCGATGCAGGTAAATATGCACTTGACCACCAGTGGGTTGATTCTTTAAAAACAAATCAACAAGTTCGCAAACAATTAATTGATTTAGTTGGCGCACAAGAAGATGGCAAAACATTTAAGCAAGTTTCATTTCGTGAATACTTAAGCTTGGTTAAACCACCGATTGAATTTGATAACCCTATTACCGAAAAAGTCGCCGTTGTAGTTGCTAAAGGTACAATTGTGGATGGTGAGCGTAAAGCTGGCGAAATTGGTGGCGACTCTACAGCAGCCCTACTTCGTAAAGCACGCCTTGATGACAAAGTTAAAGCGGTTGTACTGCGCATTGATTCAGGTGGCGGTAGTATGTTTGCCTCTGAAGTTATTCGTGCAGAAGTATTAGCGCTTAAAGCTGCTGGTAAGCCTGTTATTGCCTCTATGAGCTCTGTAGCTGCATCAGGTGGTTATTGGATTGCCTCTGCTGCAAACGAAATCTGGGCAGCACCGAGTACTATTACAGGGTCGATTGGTGTGTTTGGTACGTTTATGACATTTGAAAAAACCTTATCTAAAATTGGTGTTTATTCAGATGGCGTTGCAACAACCGAAATGGCTGGTTTTTCTATCACTCGTCCCCTAAACGAAAAAATGGGTCAAGTAATTCAGATGAGCGTTGAAGAAGCATACGGTCGCTTTTTAAACGTTGTCGCTGATGCCCGTAATATGACGCCTGAGCAAGTTGATAAAATTGCCCAAGGCCGCGTATGGATTGCATCTCAAGCACTTGAACTAGGTTTAGTAGACAAACTTGGTGATAAACAAGATGCTATAAAAGCAGCTGCAGCACTTGCAAAACTTAATCACTATGAAGTTAAAACCATTAAACAAGATTTAAGCTCGCAAGAAAAAATGATTCAAAATATTTTTGGTAACGCGTCTATTAAATCGATGCTTGGTTTACAAACACAAAAAACATCTGTGTTAGCAACGCAAGCTAACTTGCAAAGCGTTATTAACCAATTAAGTACTGAAGTTGAAAACCTTAAAGATTACAACGATCCACAAGGTGTATATGCACGTTGTTTAGTGTGTAATGTTGCACAATAAAAGTGCATAGCTTTACCTAATCAGCTGTATTTAAAGTTACTTAACGTTATACTAAGCCCAGTTTTTTTACTGGGCTTTTTTTATGAAACGTAAACGCATTTATATCGCTTATACTGGCGGTACTATAGGTATGAAAAAATCGAGTCGAGGTTATATTCCTGCTGAAGGTTTTTTAACAGAAACCGTAGTGAACAACGCAGAGTTTAACCGTGATGAAATGCCTTTGTTTGATATTCACGAATACTGCCCTCTTATAGATTCTTCAGATATGTCTCCTGAGCATTGGCAACTTATTGCTGATGACATTAAAGATAAATACCAAGATTATGATGGTTTTGTTGTGCTTCATGGCACCGATACAATGGCGTATACAGCCTCAGCACTATCGTTTATGTTCGAAAACCTAACTAAACCTGTGATTGTAACTGGCTCACAAATTCCGCTTTCTCAATTACGCTCAGATGGTCAAGTAAACCTTCTGAATGCAATGTATTTAGCGGCAAATTATCCAATTGCAGAAGTAAGTCTATTTTTTAATAACCAACTGTTTAGAGGTAACAGAGCAACTAAAGCCCACGCCGATGGATTTAATGCATTTGCGTCGCCTAATCTTGATCCCTTAGCGTTATCGGGTATTAGTATTCAACTTATTAAAGGCCAACTTAGTCCTTATGTTGAAAATGAGCTGCAAGTTACTCCTATTACACCTCAACCCATTGGTGTGCTTTATTTATACCCTGGTATTAGTCAAGAAGTGGTTAAAAGCTTAGTTAATGGCAATATTAAAGCCTTGGTGTTGCTTAGTTTTGGTGTAGGTAATGCACCGCAAGATCCTAACTTTTTATCAATACTTGAAGAAGCAAGTAAACGTGGCGTCGTTATTGTTAATTTAACCCAGTGCTTAAAAGGCCATGTAAATATGGGCGGCTATGCAACGGGTAATGCACTGTTAAATATTGGTGTTATTAGTGGATACGATATGACCCTTGAAGCGTGTTTAACTAAATTACATTATTTATTTAGCCAAAAGCTAGAAGTAGAGACGATTCGTCATTTAATGCAAGACAATTTACGTGGTGAATTAAGCCGTTAAATCTCACCGCGCCTAAAATACAAAAGGCACGCTAAATAGCGTGCCTTTATCGTTTTAAACAACTGTTTATTACCTAACTTTAGCGTCGATATCTACTAAGTCAGTTAAATGGCATGTTTCACCGCTATGGGTTTTAACGCCGTGCTCACCAAAGTAATCACGCTGGGCTTGAACTAAATGCCCATTACTCGGTGTGGTTAATGTTGCTAAATACGTTTGTGTAGCACCCAATACAGGGAATGCTAAACCAGTCATTATTGCTTGTCCGGTAATTTTGCGCAAAGAGTTAGACTCTTTCTCAAGGGTATCAATAAATTCAACACCTTGTGCAACGCTATCAAGGTAGTCAGCACGAATAATACAACCAGAACGCCACGTTTGAAGCGTTTTAGATAAATCAACTTTCCACTGATGAGTACGTGATGCACCTTTAATTAACGCTAAACCTTGGCGATACGCTAGTAAGCTTGCAAGTAAGAACGCTTCTTTTAGCTCTTCTAAATCAATTTCAACATTGTTAGTTGATTTAGATGCATACGTCATCTCTTGTGCAGCCGTTGTATTACATGCATTAGTTAAATGACGAGCTTGTACAGCAGCAACAAGTGAAGGAACTGCGATACCAAGTTCTAGTGCATTTTGCGCAGTCCAAAGACCAGTACCTTTAGCGCCAACTTTATTATCAATTAAGTCCGCAAGCGGTACATTATTATGATTTTCAAGTGACAATATGTGGCTAGAAATAGACAGTAAATAGCTATTTAATTGACCTTCTGACCAGTCATTAAATATCTCAGCCACTTCTTTTGGAGAACGATTAGTGCCTAAACGAAGTAATTGGTACACTTCTGCAATAAGTTGCATAAGTGCGTATTCAATACCGTTGTGAACCATTTTTACAAAATGACCACTTGCTGATTGACCAACACGTGCAAAACACGAGTCGCCATTATAGCTAGCAGCTACTTTTTCAAACCATGGCTCAATACGTTCCCAACCACCCTCAGAACCACTTGCCATCATTGCAGGACCATGGCGAGCGCCTTCTGCACCGCCAGAAATTCCCATAGTGGCAAATTCAAATTTATTTTGGTATTTAAGTTTACGCGTTATACCGTCTTTATAATTACTATTACCGCAATCGACAATCATATCGTCACAGTTAACGCCGGCCTCTACAAGTTCATTACAAACTGTATCAACTAACTCACCAGCAGGAACAAGTAATAAAATAGAACGAGGTGCCTCTAAACGCCTTACCATGTCTCTTAAATCAGAGACAATGTGAAGCCTATCAGCCATGCCTTGAGATTTAGCACAACTTAGTAACTCTTCACCCGCATGTGGGTTTTTGTCATAAGCGACTAGCGTTATCCCTTTTTCAATCAAGTTTAGGGCAAGATTTTTTCCCATAACGCCTAACCCTACTAATGCAACTTGCATCTAGTGTCCTCCTCGGTAACAACTATTTGGTTAGAAAATTCAGTGTATAAATTAAATAATACCGCGTGCATTATACTCATGCAGTCATAAAATACTAATTATGAGTCAATACAACATGCTTTTTTATTACAGATAAATAAGCTACGTAATTATATCAAACATCAATGGTCTCGGGGTGACTAAAAGCAAAGCTAATTGAAATTAAGATCATTGACGCATTCTGACACCGGTGTCATAATGATGACACAATAGTTTTGTATAAAATAGTGGCAAACCTTTGAAGTTTGCACATAACTAAAATATTTTATTCTAATATAGATATTTTAAGTCAACAAAATAACGTCAACATGCTTTCACCAAGCAAACAGGAGAAATTGATGCTAAGACGCACAAAAATAGTCGCTACCCTTGGACCTGCTACCGATAGAGATAACAACTTAGAAAAAATTATTATCGCTGGGGCTAATGTAGTACGTTTAAACTTCTCACATGGTGTTGCCCAAGATCATAAAGACCGTGCACAAGCTGTACGCGATATTGCAAAAAGATTAGGCAAGCATATTGCTATCCTTGCTGACCTTCAAGGCCCTAAAATCCGCGTTTCTACTTTTAAAGAAGGTAAAGTAACGCTTGCTGTGGGTGCAAAATTTACCCTTGATGCAAAAATGGAAAAAGGCGAAGGCGACATAAACTCTGTAGGTATTGATTATAAAGAATTACCTAACGATGTAAGCCCTAACGATTTACTACTTCTAAATGACGGCCTTATTCAATTAAGTGTTGATGAAGTAGCTGGGCATTTAGTGCATTGTACAGTCACTGTTGGCGGTGTTTTATCTAACAATAAAGGTATTAACCGTTTAGGTGGTGGCTTAACTGCTCCAGCATTTACTGAAAAAGACAAAGAAGATTTAATAACTGCCGCTGAAATTGACGTAGATTACATTGCCGTATCATTCCCACGTAGTGGCGACGATATGCGCTACGTACGCTCACTTGCTGAAGCTGCTGGTTCAAAAGCACAGTTACTTGCTAAAATTGAACGTGCTGAAGCCGTTGAAACCCAAGAAGCTGTTGATGACATCATTTTAGCGTCTGACGCAGTAATGGTTGCTCGTGGTGATTTAGGTGTTGAAATTGGTGATGCTGCTCTTATGGGCAAGCAAAAACTAATTATTCGTCGTGCTCGTTCATTAAACCGTACTGTAGTTACAGCAACGCAAATGATGGAATCGATGATCGATAACCCTATGCCTACACGTGCAGAAGTTATGGATGTTGCAAATGCTGTTCTTGATGGAACAGATGCTGTAATGCTTTCAGCTGAAACAGCTGCAGGTGATTATCCTGAAGAAACAGTTGCGACTATGGCACGCGTTTGTTTAGGCGCTGAATCGCAAAAAGAAACGCACGTTTCTAAACACCGTTTAGATAGTCGCTTTTCTAACAATGCTGAATCAATTGCGCTTTCTGCTATGTATGCAGCTAATCACTTAGATTCTGTTAAAGCAATTATCACACTTACTGAATCTGGTAGTACGGCTAAATTAATGTCGCGTATCAGCTCAGGCTTACCAATCTACTCGCTTTCACGTCATGCCAGTACATTAGGTCAAACAGCACTTTATCGTGGTGTTTACCCAGTATTTTTTGATTCTACAAAAACTGAAAAAGACGGTATGGTAAAAGCCGCGCTTGATACTTTAGTTTCTCAAGGGTCTTTACAGTCTGGCGATACAGTAATCATTACTCACGGTGACTCAATGGAAACTGTGGGCGCAACTAACACAATGAAAATTGTAACTGTTGCGTAATTAAACGCCGAATATAAAAAATGCGAGCTTAGCTCGCATTTTTTGTGTCTGTAATAAAAGCGTTGGCTTTAACTTGCTAATGCCGCTTTAACCTTATCTCGGTAGCTACGGCTCACTTTTAATTCTTGGCCATTTTCAAGTACTAATAAATACTCACCACTTACTTGTGTAACCAGTTTACTAATTTGTTTTGTATTTACTATTGCGCTGCGGTGCACACGCACAAATAACTGAGGGTCGAGCTCTTGCTCAAGCTCTTTCATTGTTTTACGTAGAATATGCGTTTGTCCGTCTTCACAGTGTAAACACATATAGTCACCTGCTGCATCAACCCATTGGATAGTCGCTACAGGTACCCGTATAATTTCACCCTGCTCTTTTACAGCAAGCGATTCTGGGTAACGTCTGTCTGTTAGCATATCGCCAGTGGCTAATTTTTTAAGTATTTCTTCGCAATTGTTACCAGTAATACCGGCTACAAAACTCGCTAGCTTTTTCTTATGGGCGTTGTCTTGCTGCGTTTTTAAGTAAGTATGCACTTTTTCTACCGCCTGTTTTAGTCTGTTATCATCAACGGGTTTTAAAATGTAATCGAGAGCATGAATTTCAAACGCTTTTACAGCAAACTGGTCAAAGGCCGTTACAAATACGATCGCTGGTAATGCTTTTGAGCTTTCGCTAAGGGCTCTTGCTACTTCAAAGCCATTCATACCTGGCATTTGAATATCTAAAAAAACCAAATCAATTTTCTCGCTTTGACACATTTCAATTGCATCAGCGCCTGAACTACACAATTTAATTACTTCAATATCAGAGTATTCTTCGAGCCTTACCGCTAAACCTTTTCGTGCTAACGGTTCATCATCAACAATGAGTGTTTTTATTTTAGTCATTTTTCACAGCCTTCTCAAAAGGTACTCGCAGATTAACTTTTAATCCACTTGGCGTATTATGTGATAATACAAACGAATAATTATTTTCATACAACGTTTTTAATCTATCTTTGGTATTAGCGACACCTACGCCTTGAGCGTTAACTAATTGGCCATCGAGTATGTCAGTACCTGGGCCGTTGTCGCCCACTTCTAGTAATAACTCATTCGCAAATACCTGTGCTTTTATATCAATTACTCCACCTTCTGTTAGATGGGCAATAGCATATTTAATCGCGTTTTCTATAATAGGTTGCAAAATTAAGCTCGGTACTAAAGCCTCTTTAGCTTGCTCGCTTATATCTACATTTACCTTTAATCGCTCATCAAAACGTACACGTTCTATTTCTAAGTAAAGCATGAGCGCATGTAACTCTTGCTCTAGCGGTACTTTCTTTATTGGATCGGTATTTAATGTATAACGTAGAAAGTCACTTAGCCTTGCTACCATTAAGTTAGCATCTTTGTTTTCTTTAACCAAAATTAAAGTAGAAATAGCGTTAAGTGTATTGAATAAAAAATGGGGATTAAGCTGATACCTAAGCATTTTTAATTGCGCTTCGTGTGCCATAGTTGTGGCTTTTAGTGCTTTTTGTCGCTCACTTTGTAATAACTGATAATATTTAACGCCAAAGTACAGACCACTCCAACATAAAATAATATAAACCGAATCTAAACCTTGCTGCAGGTAATAAAACCACTCCTCTGGTCTATAACCATGGCGGTATATTTCCCACAAATTAAATTTTTGAACGACAGCCCATAAAGTACCTGTTACATAAGAGGCACCAAATACCACAATCATTAATACCCAAGGCGAGGCATTCCAAATTTTACGGTAAATATACCTAAGCGGTACTGTCATTAAGCAACCAGCGTAAGCATTTAATAAAATAACAAATACGTATATATCACGCATTTCAAATACTTTAGAGCCAATATAATTTACTAACGCATAACCAATCCAGCCTGCAATTTGCAAAAGCCAAAAAAAGCGCTGTCTGTTATCGACTAAAGATTGCCAGTTCAAAATAGATGTTTACTCCGTATAGTTAAAGACTAATTCCATAAAATAGGCGCTTGTTATTCTTTATTATTTTTACCTATGTAGGGCTAATTTTAATAAAATTAGATAGTCTTATTATATAGATTTATGAGTTTGCATAGCACTACAGCCTACCTTGCTTTTTAATAGTCTTACCGCAAACAAATAGTAGATACACTAAAAAAGCGAAAGGTTATTCACCTTTCGCTTTTTAAATATAAATAGCTTTGTGTAAATTAAGCTAGTTTGTCTGATGCTACTTTGTATGTTGGATCTTCAATCACATTCACTTCAACCAAATCGCGTGCTTTATGCAACAACTGCGTACAGTCTTTACTTAAGTGACGTAAGTGAAGTTGTTTACCTGCTTTTGTGTACTTATCAGCAAGTGTGTCAATTGCTTCTATTGCACTGTGATCAGATACGCGGCTATGCTTAAATTCAACAATTACATTTTTAGGGTCATTTTTAACATCAAATAACTCTGCAAAGTTTTTAACTGAACCAAAGAAAAGCGGGCCATGTAACTCATATACTTTAGCGCCTTCTTCATCAATATAGTTAGTTGTGTATATGTGCTTAGCATGCTGCCAAGCAAATACTAATGCAGATACAATAACACCTACACATACTGCAATCGCTAAATCGGTAATAACAGTCACACCCGATACAAGTACTATTACGAAAGCGTCTGATAGAGGCACACGCTTCATCATTTTAAAGCTGGCCCATTCAAACGTACCTAATACAACCATAAACATAACACCAACAAGTGCAGCTAGTGGGATCATCTCAATTAAGCTTGAAGCGAATATGATGAACGCAAGCAACATCAATGCAGCACTTATACCCGATAAGCGAGAACGACCACCTGAGTTAATGTTGATCATTGATTGACCAATCATTGCACAACCACCCATAGCACCAAACATACCACAAGTAATATTTGCAGCGCCTTGGCCTATACACTCTTTATTACTATGACCGCGAGTTTCTGTAATCTCGTCAATTAAGCTAAGCGTTAATAATGATTCAATTAAACCAATAGCCGCTAAAATAAGTGCATAAGGAAAAATAATTTGTAGCGTTTCGAAAGTAAACGGCACCATAGGAATATGAAACTGAGGTAAACCGCCTGCAATTGTTGCAGCTTCGTCGCCTGTCATTCCTTTTAAGAAATCAACTACAGTATGCGCTTCTAAATCCAAACCAATAACTAAAGCGGTCACTGTAATAATAGCGACTAATGTAGAGGGTACAGCCGTTGTTAGTTTAGGTAAAAACTGAATAATAGCCATCGTTAAAGCCACTAAACCAAGCATAATATATAACGGGTTACCCGTCATCCATTCTTGTCCGCCCATACCATCAGGCACTTTAAATTGTCCTAACTGAGCGAGAAAAATAACAATAGCTAAGCCGTTTACAAAACCAAGCATTACCGGATGAGGAACCATGCGGATAAACTTACCGAGTTTAAATACACCCGCGAGTATCTGCAGTATGCCCATGAGCAATACGGTCGCAAATAAATACTCAACACCATGATCAAGCACTAAACTTACCATAACAACAGCTAGTGCACCGGTTGCACCTGAAATCATACCAGGGCGGCCACCAAATATAGCCGTAATTAAACCAACGATAAACGCGGCATATAGACCAACTAAAGGTTCTACATTTGCAACAAAGGCAAACGCAACAGCTTCTGGAACTAAGGCTAGCGCCACAGTTAATCCAGATAAAATATCGTTTTTAGCAGAGCTAGGCGCCCTACTGAGTAAGTTAAACATTGAGTTCCTCAAATGGTGTAATGGGTATCAAAAAAGCGCTAAATTCTACCAAATTAGCGCTCAGTTAACAATTGTCATTATGTGGTTAAACTAAACTAAAAGAGGTTTAGCTTTTAAAAGAAGTGCTTTTATAAAGGGAGGGAAGTACTACGTTTTACACATGTCATTGTTACATTAGAATGTACTTCTTGTACATATTCTAAGCTTAGTAAATTATCGCGTACAAAGTGCTCATAACCTTCTATGCCTTGTGAAATTATGCGTAGCATAAAGTCCATTGTTCCAGCCATGGTGTAACACTCTGTTACTTGATCATAACTCATTATAAGTTTTTCAAATTCAGCAAGGTTCTTTTTACCGTGATTTGATAAACGCACATGTGCATATACAAGCATATCAAAGCCAAGTTTTTTCTCATCTAAAAGAGCCACTTTGCTTTTTATATAACCATCTTGCTCTAGCTTGGCAATTCGACGCCAGCATGGAGATTGAGACAAGCCTACTTTATCAGCAATTTCTGCGGTTGATAAACTAGCATCTTGTTGTAAAAGTGCCAATATTTGGCGATCTACGTGATTTAGAGACATTTTATTTCTTATTTATCAAATAAACTGGTTAAATTATACAACCATTTTAAAACTCAGTCTGCTTATTTTTAATTTTTATGCAGTTTACCAAACTTCAAATAAGTAACTTAACCAAACTTACCACTCACAAAAGGATTTGTTTGTTTTTCAAATCCAACCGTAGTGTCGCTCCCATGCCCTGCCAATATTTTAGTATTATCAGGTAAGGTTAGAATATGCGTCTTAATCGACTCTATAAGTTGTTCGCTATTCCCCTTAGGGAAATCAGTTCGCCCTACTGAGCCTTTAAAAATAACATCACCTACAATAACGCATTCATTGTCTTGTTGATAAAACACAATATGACCAGGTGTATGCCCTGGGCAATGCTTCACTAAAAAGCTAAGTTTACCTACGCTAACGGTGTCGTTATGGTTTAGCCAAATATCCGGGTAAAAAGGCTCAATGGGTTTAAACCCGAACATTTGTGCTTGCATAGGTAAGTTTTCAAACCAGAAGTACTCATCTTTTTGTGGGCCAATAATTTGTACGTTAAATTGATTACGTAAAATATCAGCCCCACCCACATGATCTAAATGCCCGTGCGTTAACCAAATAGCACTTAATTCTAGTTTATGCTCATTAAGGGCAGCTACTATTTTATCAGGGTCGCCACCTGGGTCTATGACTACGGCTTGTTTAGTTTCACTACACCAAATAATACGACTATTTTGTGCAAATGCAGTGACGGGTATGGTTATAATTTGCATATTAGATTTCTTTACTTTTTTGATCTGGAATAACAACTTCTTCTTCAAATGACATCAATATTGGGTACTTTAAGTACGCTTGATCATAAAATGGACTTTGCTCATATAACCAGTTTAGTCTCGCATCAGCGTCGCTTGCGAACGATTTATCTTTAAGCTTTTCATCAAACTTAAGCGCTAGCTTTGGATTGTCTTTTAGCATTTGGCGTGCAAACGGAATTAGTGCATAGTTTTCCATATACTCAGTACGCTGAAAAATAGTATTAAATTCCCCCCATGCAAAAAACGAATCTGGTGCTTCAGGATGCAATAAATGCACAGCAAGCTCACCTGCTTTTTGTTGAGTATTGACTTGATACCAACCATCTAAATCTACATTTATAGCAGGGACATAATCAAAACTTGCTGACACTCTAAAACGGCCTTCAAATGGTGCTTTATCAAACGTGTAGTCTGCCACCTTTGCTACTTTTAAAGGCTGTGTGTTTGCCCCTTCAAGTTTATTAATAGAGACACCATGTAACTTTAGTTTCTTAATAATATTGCGATATACAGGCGGAATAAAAAAAGCTTTAGGTACTTCAACTGTATGTTGTACATCTTTTTGCCAATAAATAGGTAAGTCGGTATATGTATGTGCTTTACCCAAATACTTCACTTCATTTTGGCCTGAGAGCGCATTCATGCTTGATGAATACTCAATACCTTTAAACTGCGCAATCGTATCAGCTTGCTTGGAATAGCCACGCTTTACTATTAACTGTTTAGGAACAAATTCCTGTTCTTTTTTTACTGCATTAGCTAATTCATGACTGTGCTTTGATAGCGCAGTAATAGCACCATCTAAAAATACGTAAGTTCCTAATACACGTTGCTTGTAAGGCTTCAATGAATGATTTTCAACTAAAATAGTCGGTAATGACTTTAAATCACCCCAACCATTTGAAAAGCGCGGCGTAGCAACCCATCCCGCTAATCCTTTTTTAAAGTCGCGCTTGTCCATAACAAAAACAAGTGGCCCTGGCATGTGCCCTTGCTTAGCTAGCGTATCGTCAATCAGAGGTTTAAAAAACTGGTTTAGTGCATCAGATACCGCAGGCGACTCGCTTGAAAATACCGGATTGTAGCCATAAGTCACATCGTATTGGTAATCTGCGCCATCGGTTACGTGTACATCAATGTATAAATTTGGGTTGTAGTCGTTAATAACCTTTAGAACACTTCTAACTTCTGGGGTATCTAATTTAGTAAAATCACGATTTAAATTAAGGTTATTAGCATTTGTTCTAAAGCCCATTTTTGTAGGGCCCCGTTGATTGATGCGATTGAATGCACTGCTACGTTCGTGTCCATCTACATTTAAAATAGGAATAAATAATATGTTTACCTTTTTTAAAATGTCACGGCGCTTACCCGTCGCTATATCTCTGAGTAACATAAACATGGCATCTTTACCGTCTATTTCACCAGAATGTATTCCTGCCTGGATAAAAATAGTTGGCTTAGTGCTATTAGCCATTTGCCTTGCTTCAAAAAAGCCTTGCTCACTGGCAATCAACATTTTTATTGCACGCTTGCTATTACTATAGCCAATGGTTTGAGATTGAAACTGAGTAGGGTTTGCAGCAACTAACCTATCAACAAATGCCATTGTATTTGCATAATCTGGCGACGCTTCACCTGCTGACAGCTCAAAATCAGTAGTTAGCGGCCCTTGTTTTTGTAAAAGCTCTACGCTTTTCCCCTGCCACTCAATTAATGGAGGTAAGTGTGCGTCATACGCCACACTTGCAGATAAAAATAGTAAACTTGCAAACATAAAATTCTCTAACAAACGCCTTAATTATATAAATTATATCAACTAAATTTTTTATAATGAGGAAACTGCGGTGATTCAACAAAAAAATGCAGCCAACTACATCTCACTCATTCACACCTGTCTTTTAAGGCTATATAACATTATTAATGTACAGTAATTCATTACATAACTATTTATACCAACTCGTAAAAATACTTAATCAATTTAAGGGATTACATCTGACGCTAACAGCGTCAAAAATGTCTGATATACGTCTGCATGGATCCAGGAGAGTGAGTAATGATGGAGCAATTGCCAAGAACAACTAAATAGTGAATTTCGCCCTGCTCTAACGTAATTTTTTATCGGTAAATAGAGCTCATATAAGTAGATGGGTATTAATTTGAAAAAGCCAATTTAGCTCAGCTATAAAAAAGTATAAGTTATTAAATTACAGGCACAAAAAAAGGAGCCATAGGCTCCTTTTTTAATACTTATATGAAAAAGCTTAAGCGGCTAGGCCTTCTTTTGCTTTTTCTACAAGCGCTGCGAATGCAACTTGGTCGTAAACAGCGATATCTGCAAGGATCTTACGATCGATTTCTACAGATGTCTTTTTAAGACCATTGATAAAACGGCTGTAAGACAGACCATTTTGACGTGAAGCAGCATTGATACGTGCAATCCATAATTGACGGAAAGTACGTTTCTTCGCACGACGGTCACGGTAAGCGTATTGACCCGCTTTAGTAACAGCCTGGAAAGCTACGCGGTAAACACGTGAACGTGCTCCGTAGTAACCTTTTGCTTGTTTTAAAACTTTTTTGTGACGTGCACGTGCGACAACGCCGCGTT
Source organism: Pseudoalteromonas sp. NZS100_1 (assembly GCF_015864285.1). Taxonomy (NCBI): domain Bacteria; kingdom Pseudomonadati; phylum Pseudomonadota; class Gammaproteobacteria; order Alteromonadales; family Pseudoalteromonadaceae; genus Pseudoalteromonas; species Pseudoalteromonas sp. NZS100_1. The sequence continues at coordinate 116,199 of NZ_JADYXN010000002.1, read as the reverse complement.
TAACTCTTGCCATTTCTAAAAACCCCTATTAAGCGAACGGTAACATACGTGAAACTAGACCATGGTCATTTTTATGAACCATCATCTTAGGACGTAGGTGTAACTTACGCTTAGAAGTTTTCTTAGTCAGAATATGACGAAGATGCGCTTGTTTACGCTTGAAACCGCCAGAAGCAGTCTTTTTGAAACGCTTAGCAGCGCCACTGTGACTTTTTAGCTTATAAGCCATTGCAATAACTCCAAATTGTATTGCTTTTAAATTAGTAAGCAGGCGTGAGATATATTTCTATAGCTCCACTTTTAGGCCTAACTTACTGCCATGTTCCGGTGAAGACCCAGCATAAATGCCGCAATCTTACTTTAAAACCGGTTAACTCAGGTGAATATTCGCATATTACTTGCAGACCTGAGCTAATTTCGGTGCGTATTATCGCTTAAAAATTATTTTTTAGCAACAGGCGCCATCATCATAACCATTTGGCGACCTTCAACACGATTTGGGAAAGACTCAACTACTGTAAGTTCTTCTAAATCGGTTTTGATACGGTTTAATAATTCTATACCAATTTCTTGGTGAGCCATTTCACGACCACGGAAGCGGATAGTAATCTTAGCTTTATCGCCAGCTTCTAAGAACTTACGTAAGTTGCGAAGCTTAACCTGATAATCACCTTCATCCGTACCAGGACGGAATTTGATTTCTTTTATCTGGATCTGCTTTTGCTTCTTCTTCTGCTCTTTTAGTTCTTTGCTTTTTTCAAAGATGAACTTACCGTAATCCATGATTCTACAAACAGGCGGCTCAGCGTTTGGACTGATCTCAACAAGATCAACACCCGCTGCATCGGCCATAGTTTGCGCGTCTTGTAATGACTGAATTCCAGCTTGTTCGCCTTCAATGTCAATTAAACGAACTTCTTGCGCTGTAATTTCTTCGTTAATACGATTTTTTTGAGCTGTTTGTTGCCCTTTCTTGCCGCCTCTAATAGTACGTTCCTCCAAGAATATCAATAATATAAGCGTGTAATTGGCTGTTTGTTAATGCCTTACACGCTCGATTTTTACTGTCGATTTTTAATTTCTTCGCTAATTTTAGCTACAAAATCATCGACATTAAATTTGCCTAGGTCTTCACCTGTGCGAGTACGCACTGCTACTTCTTGTTGTTCAACTTCTTTATCGCCAACAACAAGCAAGTATGGAATACGCTTAAGTGTATGCTCACGGATTTTAAAGCCAATCTTCTCATTTCTCAAGTCAGCAGCGGCTCTAATTCCAAGTTTATTTAATTTTTGTACAACTTCTTTAACATAAGGAGCCTGTTTATCGGTAATATTCATGATTACCGCTTGCTTTGGCGCAAGCCAAGTCGGGAATAAACCAGCGTACTCTTCTGTTAAAATACCAATAAAGCGTTCAATAGAACCTAAAATGGCACGATGTATCATTACAGGTGTACGACGTTCGTTATTTTCTGCTACATAGGTAGCGCCTAAACGACCCGGTAATGCAAAGTCTAATTGCACTGTACCACACTGCCACGCTCTGTCTAAACAATCGTACAAAGTAAATTCAATTTTCGGACCGTAAAATGCGCCTTCGCCCGGAAGATAATCAAATTCAATATCATTTAGCTTAAGTGCTTCGGCTAAAGCAAGCTCTGCTTTATCCCACATATGGTCTTCACCAATGCGTTGTTCTGGACGAGTTGAAAGCTTAACTACAATCTTCTCAAACCCGAATGTCTCATATGTATCATAAACCATCTTAATACACGCTGAAACTTCGTCCATTATCTGCTCTTCGGTACAGAAAATGTGAGCGTCATCTTGTGTGAAGCCACGTACACGCATTAAGCCGTGTAATGCGCCTGATGGCTCATTACGGTGACAACAGCCAAATTCAGCCATACGAAGTGGTAAATCACGGTACGATTTTAAACCTTGGTTAAAGATTTGCACGTGTCCTGGGCAGTTCATTGGTTTGATTGCGTATTCACGCTTTTCAGACTCAGTGGTAAACATTGCTTCTGAATACTTTTCCCAGTGACCTGATTTTTCCCAAAGTGAACGGTCCATCATCATAGGACCTTTTACTTCTTCGTACTCATATTCGCGTAATTTTTCACGTACAAATTCTTCAAGCTCGCGGTAAATGCTCCAACCATCGTTGTGCCAAAATACCATGCCTGGCGCTTCTTCTTGCCAATGCCATAAATCAAGCGCTTTACCAATACGACGGTGATCGCGTTTTTCAGCTTCTTCAAGGCGTTTTAAATACGCTTTAAGTTGCTTTTTATCGCCCCACGCTGTGCCGTAAATACGTTGTAGCATTTTGTTGTCTGAATCACCACGCCAATATGCACCTGCCACTTTCATTATTTTGAAGTTTTGGCAAAATTTCATGTTAGGAACGTGAGGTCCACGACACATGTCTACATATTCTTCGTGATGATATAACCCTGGACGGTCATCTTTAGCAATGTTTTCGTCCAAAATTTCTATTTTGTATGTTTCGCCACGCGCTTCAAATGTATCGCGTGCTTCTTGCCAGCTTACTGTTTTTTTCACTACGTCGTAGTTTGTTTTAGCTAGTTGCAACATACGCTTTTCAATTGCTTCAAGATCATCTTGTGATAATGAATGTTCCATATCGATATCGTAGTAAAAACCGTTATCAATAGTAGGACCAATTGCCATTTTTGCGTCTGGGAAAAGTTGCTTAACTGCATGACCAATTAAGTGAGCACAAGAGTGACGAATAATTTCAAGGCCGTCATCGTCTTTTGCGGTGATGATCTCAAGGCGAGAATCTTCACAAATTTTATCACATGCATCAACACGGTCGCCATTAACACGACCGGCAATGGTCGCTTTAGCTAAACCAGGACCAATATCGTTTGCAACATCAAGCGTGCTTACAGGGTTTTCAAAACTACGTTGACTTCCGTCTGGAAGAGTAATAACTGGCATTATAAATCCTTACTACAGTGGTGACACCTACAATGTATCACGTGTATTTTTATTAAATTAAATGAGAATGGCTCGACAACGCTTTTACGAATAAGCATTGACTAATTAATGTAGATGACGAGTCTATTCAACTACAAGCATATATTGTCGCGTGCTGTGCATTTAATTACAAGTTTAAAGGGGTGAAATCCACCCATTTTGAGCACAAAATGTAGCTTTTAGTGCAAAAAAAATCATTTAATTAAAATATAAAAGCATCAACGCGCTAATTACGCGCCTACAACTATACCTGTACTCGCATTTTAATGTACGTTGCGTATAATACTGCGTAATTAAGTAATTTTAGAGAATAGACATGAGAACATGTGGTGTAGAAATTACCGGTAGTGATGTACTACTTTGTATTTTAAGTAAAGATAATGACGTATTTGATATTCGCGATGTGCGCCAAACACGCTTTACCTTAGGTAACGGTAACGACACTGAAGTAATGCGTAAATTTCAATTTGATTTTGCAAAACTAATGCAAGACTACCAAATTGATTCTGTTGCAATTCGTGAGCGTCAGCCAAAAGGTAAATTTGCTGGCAGCGCAAAAGGATTCAAAATGGAAACCGCGATTCAATTAATCGACAATTTAGATGTACGTTTATTTACCACAACCGAAATTAAAGAACAGGTTAAGCGTAATCCTATTCCTATTGATTTTGAAGAAACGGGTCTTAAAAAGTACCAAGAGAATGCATTTGTAAATGCCTACGTTTATATAATGAAAAAAACATACCGCAGCGACGAAATGTAAATTCATTGCTCGTTTAAAAACGCGTACTTACTTTGTAAGACGCGTTTTTTTGTATCTAAAAAACATGATTAGATTTTATAAAGGTACTAAGACATTAGTCTAACCACTCTTCTCTTTGTCGACAATATGTGTTTATTTTAACTTTGTAGTTTACATAACTCACACACATTTTCATGGAGAGAGCAATGCACACACACACTATTGCGGTAAAAGAAGTAGAACAAATAAATCACTTACCGTTATCGCAAAGCTATTTTAAAGGTATACAAAGCACACCTTTAACAAATTCAACCATTGGCGAGTACTTTGACTTTATTGTCGACAAAAACCCAGAGGCTTTAGCCGTTGTCGTTCATCATCAAGATATTCGTTTAACATATAAAGAGTTTCAAAAAGAAGTTAATCAACTTGCTATGGGCTTACTGGCCCTTGGTGTAAAACCAGGAGAGCGCGTTGGTATTTGGTCTCCCAATAATATTGAATGGTGCTTAACCCAGTTTGCAACAGCTAAAATTGGCGCAATAATGGTGTGTATTAACCCTGCATATCGCCCTAACGAATTACAATACGCTTTAAATAGTGTTGAATGTTCAACTTTAATCACAGCATCAAACTTCAAAGGGAGTGATTATTTAGAAATGCTTAATAGTTTGGCTCCAGAACTTGCAAGTTGCGATAAAAACAAACTTAATTTAAAAGCACTGCCTACTCTTAAAAATATAATTCGTATCGGTGATGAAGAATCTCCTGGTATGCATGCGTTTAATGATGTTATTAACTTGCCAACATCGGCACATGAGCTTGAATTAAAAGCAATAGGTGCAAACTTAAATGCAGAGCAAGATATTAATATCCAATTTACATCAGGCACAACAGGCAACCCAAAAGGCGCAACGCTTACACATAAAAACATTTTAAATAATGCGTTATTTGTTGCTGAGTCTATGCACTTTACAAGCGATGATAAATTATGCATTCCGATCCCGCTGTATCATTGCTTTGCTATGGTACTAGGTAGCTTATTATGTGTTAGTAAAGGTGCTGCAGCCATTTACCCAGGTGATTCGTTTGATGCAAAAACTACCCTTGATGTCGTGCAACAAGAAGGCTGTACAGCGCTGCATGGTGTACCTACTATGTTTATTAGTGAGCTTGAACTAAGTAACTTTAACGATTACGACCTAAGTACTTTGCGCACAGGTGTAATGGCCGGTTCAACGTGCCCTGAGCAAGTAATGCGAAAAGTGCAAACACAAATGAACATGCATCAAGTGCTCATTGCTTACGGGCAAACTGAGTGCAGCCCCATAAACAACATTACCGAAACAGATTCATCAATAGAACGTCAAGTAACGACCGTTGGCCGTGCGCTTGCGCATACCGAGGTTAAAATTATTGACGAATTGGGTAACATTCAACAAATTGGTCAACCTGGAGAGGTGTGTAGTAAAGGTGCAGGTATAATGCGCTGCTATTGGAATGACGAATCTAAAACAAAAGCCACAATAGATGACAGCGGTTGGCTGCACTCTGGCGATTTAGGTGTAATGGATACTGAAGGGTTTGTCACCATAGTCGGCCGTATTAAGGATATGATTATTCGCGGCGGCGAAAACATTTACCCGCGCGAAATAGAAGAAGTGCTTTACACCTACCCGGGTATTCAAGATGCTGCCATATTTGGTATAACAGATGAAAGGTATGGCGAGGAAGTGTGCGCTTGGATCCAACCAAAAGAAGATGCAGTGCTTGATGAGCAAGCAATTCGTGAGTTTTTAAAAGACAAACTAGCCTACTTTAAAATGCCACGACATATCCGCTTTGTAGAAAACTACCCAATGACAGTAACAGGTAAACTGCAAAAATTTAAAATGCGAGAGCAAATGCAAGAAGAGCTAAGCGACAAAGCCTTCTCTTAATTTTTCTCTACAAAAGCCTGAGCTCTGAATAATAAATCTACCTCAGCAACGATTAAAAAGCACAGCCAATTGGCTGTGCTTTTTGTGTGCTGGACTTATTATAAATCTAACATTCTCTTTTTTAAACGTTCTAAATCAATCGCACTTGAGCGTACTGTTAATTTAATATGGCTATATTCATACTCTTCTTTAACCACACTCATACTTGATCGAATTTCGCCTACTATACCTTTAGCGGTGTACGGTATAATAACGTCTTCTTCAATCATGTCCTCTTGAGCAATATCAACAATATATTTATGCAGTTTACTAATGTCGTCAGGGTTACGAGTAGAGGTCATCATCGCATCAGGAAATTCTTCCATCAGCGATTGCTGTTGCTCAGTACTTAATTGGTCTGATTTATTCAGCACTAATAATTTTTTGCTGCCTTCAACACCGACTTCTGCCAATACTTTATGTACTACTTCAAGTTGCGAGCGAAAAGAAGGGTCTGACGCATCAACAACATACAAAAGTAGCGACGCATCATGTGCTTCAGCGAGCGTTGAGTGAAACGAAGCAACCAAATCGTGAGGTAACTTTTTAATAAAACCAACTGTATCCGATACGAGTATACGAGGCTGCGTAATGGGATATAACGCACGAACTGTAGTATCTAGCGTAGCAAAAAGCTTATTTTCGCCCTCTACATCACTGCCAGTAATAGCACGCATCATTGATGACTTACCGGCATTGGTATAACCAATTAAAGCCACTGAAAATAGCTCAGAGCGCTGCGTTCGTCTGTCCATCATTACATCTTGAACACTAACAAGTTCGCGCTTTAATTCTGCTAGCTGGTCACGTACTTTACGGCGATTTAGCTCAAGTGTGGTTTCACCCGCACCTTTACCCATTTGGCGTTCTTTATCACCGGTTGATGTTTCACGAAGTCGAGGCGCTACATAATTAAGACGAGCAATTTCAACTTGTAATTTTGCAGTTTTAGTTCGCGCATGGCGGCTAAATATTTCAATAATTATGCCGGTACGGTCAAATACTTCTACACCTAACTGGTTCTCAACATTACGTAGTTGAGAAGGCGTTAAATCGCAGTCAAAAACTACAACATCGGCACAAGCAAAATCTAAATCGTCTGATGGGATTTCTGACGGCATGTCGGATAATGGATCGTCATCAAGAACATTTTCATCCTCTTGCTCTTCTGCAGCAGACCCTTTATTACCAGTAAGGTGCGCTATTTCTGCTAGTTTGCCTGAGCCAAGTACATTAACCTTTTGGGTAGAACTTTGCTTTTGCGATTGAGTACCTACTACTTTAAACCCTAAAGTAGTCACCAAGCGCGCAAGTTCTGCAAGCGACTCTGTAGCTTCGTCTCCTTTAAACTGTGGTGTGCTAATAGAAATAAGTAAGGCGTTTGGAAGTGATGCTTTTGCAGTTGTTTGCATAAATTTTTGTGTTAATGCACTAAGGTGCAAACCTATTTTTCATTCGAAAGTAAGTTGATCCTACGCTGTTATAGCTCAGCTTTATAGAGTTATAATTAACTAATCACATTTATAACTAAATCTAGCCACAATTAGGTATAAATTTATGGCTAGATTTGGCATTTAATCGTGTTTTTTATACTACGCCTTGCTCAATCATTGCATCGGCGACGCGCCTAAAGCCTGCAATATTAGCACCTAATAAAAGGTTTCCTGGCTTACCAAACTCTATTGCGGTGTCGTTGGCTGTCACAAATATATTTTTCATAATTTGCTTTAGCTTTTCGTCAACCTCTTCAAAGGTCCAGCTTTGCATACTCGCATTTTGTGCCATTTCTAATTGGCTTGTTGCAACGCCGCCAGCATTTGCGGCTTTACCTGGCCCATACGCAATTTTTGCAGCAATAAAGCTCTCAATAGCCTCTTTTGTAGAAGGCATATTTGCGCCTTCACTTACTAATAAGCAGCCGCCGGTTAATAATGCGTTTGCATCGCCCTGTGTTAATTCATTTTGTGTGGCGCATGGAAAAGCAGCGTCTGCGTTAAATCGCCAAACAGCATGCCCATCTTTAGGGTAGTCATTTACAGCAATATAAATAGCATCGGGGTGAGTTTGTTTGTATGCACTTAAACAATCACGCGATTGCTCTTTTAAACACTTAATAAGGTCTAAATCTATACCCGACTCATGATACACAGTGCCACGAGAGTCGCTGCAACTTACTGGTGTTGCCCCCATTTGATAAAGTTTTTCCATAGCATAAATAGCAACATTACCTGCGCCTGAGACTAAACAGCGCTTACCTTGTAGGCTATCGCCGCGTGCTTGTAGCATGTAGTCAGCAAAATAAACGGCGCCATAACCCGTTGCTTCTTTGCGTACTAGCGATCCGCCCCATAACAAGCTTTTGCCTGTTAATACACCTTCATAGCGACCAGTTAAACGTTTATATTGACCAAACAAGTAACCTATTTCTCTCGCGCCTACACCTATATCTCCAGCGGGTACATCGGTTGTAGGGCCAATATGGCGATAGAGCTCGCTCATAAATGATTGACAAAAACGCATTATTTCAGCGTCCGATCGACCTTTTGGATCAAAGTTTGCCCCACCCTTACCGCCACCGATTGGTAAACCCGTTAAAGCGTTTTTAAATATTTGCTCAAAACCTAAAAATTTAATGATGCTGGCGTTTACACTGGGGTGAAAACGTAAACCACCTTTGTAGGGGCCAAGTGCAGAATTAAACTCAATTCTGTAGCCTTTGTTCACCTGAATATTACCTTCGTCATCAACCCAAGGAACTCTAAACATAATTTGACGTTCAGGCTCAACTAAGCGTTGAATAATGGCATTTTTTTTGTATTTTTCTGAGTTTTCTAAGATAGGTTCGAGTGATTCAAGTACTTCTTCAACAGCTTGATAAAACTCGCATTGTGCAGGACTACTATTTTTTAATTGTGCAATTGTGCTATGGATATAATTCATAATTATTCTTCCGTGTTAATAATAAAAGTATTTATCAAATGTTAAAGTAAACGTGATCAAGTTTATGATTCATGCTTTAAGGTCTTAATTTAATATAATTAACTGCTACCTTAGCATGGAAAGTTAAGATATTTAACGTGCAGCACTTGAATTATTTTTAATTGGAAGTTTGATTTTTATTTATTAAAGATGAATTTAAATTCACAGTTGCACGTAAAGATTTGTGCAAGGCTAAACTGTAATGTTTTTAAAAGGAAATTTTAGAAGTGTTAGGTTAGGTGTGGGTTTGTTTAAAAATATAACAGTTAACAGGCTTTATACTGCATTGCGCGCATATAAAACCTATTAACTAAAAGCTGATTAGCTAAAACCAGTTACTCAGCAGATTCTTCTGGACGGTGCTGCTTTTGAACACCAGTTAAAAACAAGCGTAGTATTTGATCGTTACAAACACGGTAATGTTTGTTATCTACTTTACGAGAAAATGCACTTAACTCATGTTTGCTTAAGTCAAAATCAACAAGTGCCAGTGTTGCAATAACATCTTCTGCTTTCATGTTTAAAGCAATACGCAGCTTCATGAAGATAATATTGTTATTTAGCTTTTTCTCAGGCTCTGGTTGCTCACCTTCGCGTTTGCCACGTTGGGTATTAATAAACCCATTTAAAAAGCTAGCAAACTCAGTATCACTTATTGGGGTAAAAGCCTCTTCACCTTCTTTAGTTAACCATGCAATTACTTGCTCTTTGGTAACAGTATGCTCTGCTGATGCAAAAACATTGACCATAGCAGTATCAGTTAAGTTAAAAGTGTAGCGAATGCGGCGTAAAATATCGTTATTAGTCAAAGTAAATCCCAAAGTGAGGTATAGCAACCAAGCAGTTATTGCTTAATTTTAAATAAGCACCTAGTTTAACAGGTTTACTAATACCACCCTATTAATTTTTATTTAAGCTTCTTATACCTAGTTACCTAGCACCTTGGCAGGATCTACGCGCGTTGCTTGCCATGCAGGATAAATAGTGGCAAGTATCGCTAGCACAAACGTAACAATCACTGTAATACCAATGTCTTCAAGTGCTAATTTACTTGGTAAAAACTCTATAAAATAAACACCTTCAAGCGGGTTAGCACCAAATAATTGGCTTATCCAGGTAAATAGCTCGCTTATGTTAAGCGCCAATACCACTCCAATTAATGTCCCGAGCGCGACTCCTACAAATGCTTGCATTAAGCCCTGCATTACAAAGGTGGCTAAAATAGTACTGTCTTTTGCGCCCATGGTTTTTAAAATAGCAATATTGCCTTGTTTTTCGCGCACTTCCATCACCAAAGACGACACAATATTAAAACTAGCTACCGCAATAATTAAAAACACCACAATATAAACAATGGTACGTACCATTTGAATATCTTGATACAGGCTGCCTTGCGTTCTAAACCAGCTAGAAATATACACATAGTCATCAATAGTTTGGCCCACTTTTAGCGCTATTTGATGCGCCGAAAACACATCATCAACACTTAATCGTAGCCCTGTTACTTGGGTTTCGTCGTAACCTAATGCTTGCTGCGCTTTATTAAGATGAATAAACGCAGCGGTACTATCAATGGGGCCGCCCATTTCTATGATACCCGCAAGGTTAAGTGTTACGCGTTTAGGTGCTAATAATGACTTACCTTTTTGGCTTATTTGGGGAATAAGCAACGTAATATTATCGCCGACTTTGGCATCTAACTGTTTTACTATTTGTTTGCCTAAAATAACGTCATCAAGGCCTAACTGGCTCACTAATTTACCGCTGGTAAACTGGTTTACTGCCGATACATTACTCTCAAGCGATGGCTCTACACCACGAATTTCAACCGCTTTTAACTGGCTTTTATATTGCGCCATACCATTAACAGCAATAAATGGCGCAGCCCCTGTTACATGCGGTTGTGTTTGTAAGTCCTCAACTTTTTGCGACCAATTTGCAATAGGCCTACTTGGTGCTACATATTCAACCTGCGGTACCACGCTTAGTAAACGGTGTACTAACTGCTGCTCAAAGCCATTAATTACCGACAGCGCCACTATTAAAACCGCAACCCCTAATAAAATACCAATGGTTGACGCTTTAGCGATAAAACTAACAAAGCCGTTTTTTTCGTCTTTATGGCCTGAGTAAGCTCTAAATCGTTGACTTAAAAATGCACTAAGCAACATGCTGCGACTCTTTAATAGCTAGTTTTCCATCATCTAAATACGCTATTTTACCCAGTTTATCGGCAAGTTCTAAGTCGTGTGTAACCACTACAAAACTGGTGTTTAAACTTTGGTTTAGCTCGTTAATTAGATCGTAAATTTTAATCGCATTTTGTTTATCTAAATTACCGGTTGGCTCATCAGCAAGCACAAGCGCAGGTTTAGTAACCAGTGCACGGGCTATTGCCACGCGTTGGCGCTCTCCACCAGAAAGTGCAGACGGTTTATGTGAGCTGCGATGTGCAAGGCCTACTTTTTCGAGCATATCGAGGGCTTGTACTTTAGCCTCTTTTGCACTTAAGCCTTTAATTAATAATGGCATAGCTACGTTTTCTACCGCGCTAAACTCCATTAATAAATGATGAAATTGATAGATAAACCCTAAGTTTTGGTTTCTAAATGCGGCTTGCTCTGTTCGCGAAAGCTTGGCAACTTCTTGGTTTTTTATTTTAGCGCTACCCGAACTTGCGGTATCTAATGTACCAAGTATATGTAAAAGCGTACTTTTACCAGAGCCTGAGCTACCCACAATCGCGAGCATTTCGCCTTGCTGCAAAGCTAAATCAACGCCTTTTAATACTTCGACTTGGTTGTTGCCGTCTTGATAAATTTTACTTAAATTTTCACAACTAATAACTAAATCATTCATAACGTAATACCTCTGCTGGTTTTACTTTTGCGGCTTTACGCGCAGGATATAAGGTAGCTAAAAAGCTCATAGTAATACTGGCAAACGCTATTATTACTAAACTCAAAATATCAAATTTTACCGGAAGCTCTATACCTGCAAGTAAGTTTAAACCTACTAATGCAAGTAACTCATTTATATACAAACTAAATATAACACCTAAAAACGCACCTATTGCAGTACCTATTACGCCGTTATATAAGCCTTGCACCATAAATACCTTTTGAACTTGGGAAGGTGTTAAACCTAACGTTTGTAGTATGGCTACCTCGCCTTGTTTTTCACTCACCATCATGGTTAAAGCCGATACAATATTAAACACCGCCACCAATACAATAAGCGCAAGCAACATCGACATAATGCGCTTTTCCATGGCAACGGCTGCAAATAAAGTCCCTTGGGTACTGCGCCAATCACTATAATTATGATCGTTTAAAATAAGCTGGCTGGCTTCAATAAATTCATCTAGCTCGAACGGCTCGTGCAACGAGATACTTAAATTAGGGGCAGTGTTTTTATCAAGCTTAAGCACGCGTTGCAGCGAAGCGCCACTAGTAAACGCAAGTGCCATATCTATTTCAGAGCCGGTTTCGTATATTGCGGCAACTTTAAATAAACGCTGGCTAGGTACTCGCCCAAGAGGTGTATATGTTGAAGCATTAGGCATAATAACGCGCAGCTTATCACCCACGCTAACGCCTAATTTACGGCTCAAATAACGGCTTATTGCAATACTGTAGTTTTTGTTAAGTACAGTTTTCCAATCGCCTTGCACTATTTTGTCGGTTATTTTATATAAAGACCCGTTATCGTCATAAAGGCCCTGCAGTAAAACACCGTGTAAATCTTTATTAGTTTGTAAAATAGCTTCGCCGTGGCGATATAAGCTTACATGGTCAACATAGGGAGATTGTTCGAGGTCGGTTTTTAGGGTATTCATTTGTGCAGCAGTATGTGCTTCCGCTTTTATTTCAACGTGAGGAATAAGCCCTAGCATGTTCGTTTTTAAGCTATTTTCAAAGCCATTCATTACACTGCTGACCGTAAATAAAGCCATTAAACCAATAGCAATACCGGCGATAGAAAAAAACGATATAAACGATATAAACGCATTTCCCTTAGAGGAGCGACTATATCTAAGCCCTATAAATAAGCTAACCGGTTGAAACATATTATTTTTAACACTTATCCTAAAAGTATTGAGCAATAGTAGCACGAAAAAAGTGCCTTTGGGTATGACGTAAAATGTAAGAAATAATTTAAAAATCTGATACTTGGCTATATTTAAAGCAATATGTATTTAACCATTAACTCGCGGTTAAGCTTTAAGTCCTGCGACTAAATAATCGAGTAATACGCGTACATTAGTGGCCACAAACTGCCTTGGTGGATACACGCCCCATACGCCCTCTTGCTGTGGTTGATAAGCCGTTAGAATAGGAACTAATTCGCCAGAAGAAATTTCGTTGCCAATGTAGTAGTCGGGTAACTGTACAATACCCAACCCTTTTTTTGCACCATCTACCAGTGCCCAACCGCTATTACACTGCAAGCGGCCCGCAATTTTAATGTGCTTATCACGATTGTTTTCGTTTACGCGCCAATAACTACTATTACCAACTAAGCATTGATGATTATTTAATTCACCTAAAGTATGAGGCTCGCCAAAACGCCTTAAATATTCAGGCGCAGCACACATAATAAAGCGCCTTGCACTTAACCTGCGAGCTTTTAAGCTTGAATCTTTTAGATGCCCTAACCTTATTGCTAAATCAAAGCCGCCTTCTAGCAAGTTTTCTTGCTCGTTACTTAATGTGGCAACAACTTCTACCTCAGGATGGTCATACATAAAGTTATTCACTAAAGGCATTATGAACGTTTCCCCGTACATAACCGGAGCCGTGAGTTTAATTTTACCCTTTGGTGTAGTTTGGTGCGTGGCAAGACCTTGCGTTGCTTCATCCATTGCATACTGTAAGTGCTTTATTTGATGTAAATACACTTCGCCTTCTTTAGTTAAAACCACTTTACGAGTAGTACGGGTTAAAAGCTGGGTATTTAAACGTTGCTCAAGCGCTGTTACATGTCGGCTAATATGCGCAACCGACAGCCCAAGCGTTTTAGCCGCTGCGGTAAAACTGCCCTCTTCACCTACCGCTATAAACTCATCTATCCCATCCCAACGCGCCATTATTACCATACTGTAAAAGTGTTTTAATAAATCAGAGATTATCATTGTTTGAGAAACAAATACAATAGCTACATTGCCCAAGTAAATTGGGTCTACAATTATTATCTAACCACTACAAAGGATAAACACATGTCAGAATTTATTAAATCAAAAGCAGCTATTGCTTGGGGTCCTAATCAACCACTTAGCGTTGAAGAAGTTGATGTGATGATGCCTAAAAAAGGCGAAGTAATGGTAAAAATTACCGCTACTGGTGTATGTCATACCGATGCATTTACATTATCGGGTCAAGATCCTGAGGGCATATTCCCTGCTATTTTAGGCCATGAAGGCGCAGGCGTTGTATACGCAATTGGCGAAGGCGTAACCAGTGTTGAAGTTGGGGATCATGTTATTCCTCTATACACGGCTGAATGTGGCGTGTGTAAAATGTGTACTTCAGGTAAAACTAACCTATGTTCTGCTGTGCGCGAAACACAAGGTAAAGGCCTTATGCCAGACGGCACAACACGCTTTTTTAAAGACGGCCAACCAATTTATCACTACATGGGTACTTCTACGTTTTCTGAATACACAGTATTGCCAGAAATTTCACTCGCTAAAGTAAATAAAGAAGCCTCTTTAGAAGAGATTTGTTTACTAGGTTGTGGTGTTACAACAGGCATGGGTGCAGTAACAAACACAGCAAAAGTAAAACCTGGTGACACGGTTGCTATATTCGGCTTAGGCGGTATTGGTTTATCAGCCATTATTGGCGCAAAAATGGCAAGTGCGGGTCGTATTATTGGTGTTGATATAAACACCACTAAATTCGATTTAGCAACAAAACTTGGTGCAACTGATTTAATTAATCCAAAAGATTTTGATAGGCCAATTCAAGAAGTTATTGTTGAAATGACCGACGGTGGTGTTGACTACTCGTTTGAATGTATTGGTAATGTTGATGTAATGCGCTCTGCGCTTGAGTGTTGTCATAAAGGTTGGGGCGAATCGGTAATTATTGGCGTAGCCGGTGCTGGCCAGGAGATATCAACCCGTCCGTTCCAACTGGTAACTGGGCGTGTATGGCGTGGTAGCGCATTTGGTGGCGTTAAAGGTCGCTCGCAACTACCTGAAATAGTAGAACGTTATATGGCTGGCGAATTTGCTCTTAACGACTTTATTACCCATACAATGGGCCTTGAAGATATTAACGAAGCATTTGATTTAATGCACGAAGGCAAAAGTATTCGTACAGTCATTCATTACTAATAACAGCTAAGCACGTTTAATAATAAGCCGTAATACTTTTAAGTAGACGGCTTTTAAGTTTGCGGCTTTAAGGATTAAGTATGTTAGAAAATATCTCAAGTGTAAAAGTGTCTGGCGGTTGGCATAAACAATATACTCACGCTGCAACAAGTACACATTGCACTATGCGCTTTGCCGTATTTTTACCGCCTGGTGCAAGTGAGGCAAACAAAGTACCTGTGCTTTATTGGTTATCAGGTTTAACCTGTACTGACGAAAACTTTATGCAAAAAGCAGGCGCGTTTAAAAAAGCAGCAGAGCTGGGTATTGCAATTGTAGCGCCTGATACCAGCCCGCGCGGCGAAGATGTACCCAATGAAGACGCTTACGATTTTGCACAAGGTGCTGGCTTTTACGTGAATGCAACGCAAGCTCCTTACAACACCCATTTTAATATGTACGATTATGTTGTTAGTGAGTTACCGGCTCTTATTGAACAACACTTTCCCGTCACAAGCACAAAGGCAATTAGTGGTCACTCCATGGGCGGGCACGGTGCATTAATGGTCGCGCTTAAAAACCCTAAAGCATACGTTAGTGCATCTGCGTTTAGCCCTATCGTTAACCCAATAAACTGTCCGTGGGGCGAAAAAGCATTTACAGGGTATTTGGGCAGTGATAAATCGCTTTGGGCACAGTACGACACGTGCGAGCTGATGAAAAAAGCCAAACAAACTGATTACTTACCGATGCTGACTACTCAAGGCGATGCTGATGGTTTTTTAGAGGAGCAACTTAAACCACAAAACTTAGTGGCTGTTGCTAACGAAAAGAGCTACCCGCTAACACTGGAGATGCAAGAAGGTTACGATCATAGTTACTTTTTTATAAGTAGTTTTATTGACCAACACTTATTATTTCATCATCAGTTTTTAACTGCTTAGACTCATTAGTGTGTAGAGATGACTTTTCTACTTCTACACACTCTTTTAGACTTTTAGTGACCTGCCTACATACTTGCGTTGTAGTGCTTTCCCCCTTCACTAGGCTAACAAGAGCCGAATCTATCTTTAATCCCATATCAGTAAAGTTAAATCCGTTTTTATCTGTAGGCACAGGTTCGAGTGGATTTTTATAAGGCTCTGAACGAGCAGGACTATTATTATATTTATTATCACGTGCATTTGACTGTGCTTGGCCGTCAATAATAGCGCCGGCAACTGTGCAGCCACTTAGGTAAATAACACATAAAAATAAAGTTAGCGTTCTCATGATTCATCCTGTTCAAAAACATTACCTAAATTATATACAACTTTAAAAATAGCATTGTAAAAATATGTAGGCATGATTACTTAAACTCATTTATAAACTCTTTTGTAAAACCCACCAGCTGAAAAATAAAAATAACTAAAAATGGCAAAGCGCCAATAATCGCAACACTTCTGTTTAACGGTTCGTTATTTTGCACTAACAAAACAAACGCGCATAAACCTAACGCAAACGACCAAGCATATAAGCTCCATGTTTGAGCTTCATTTGCACCACTCAGTTCACGAATTACTAAAACGGCAGAATCCGCTGAAGTTGCTACAAAAATAAGTAACAGTAATAAGCTTGACCAAATTAATAAGCCACCTTGCCACCCTAGCTGCTCAAAAAATACAAATAGCCCTTGTGTATAATCGGCTTTAATAGCCGCTAAAATACCTGCATTATGCGTTTGATCCCACGCAATCGCAGAGCCCGAAAACACACTAAACCAAATAATGGTCACTAAGGTTGGTACAAATACAACACCAACAATATATTGCCAAACTGGGCGCCCTTGGCTTATTTTAGCTAAAAACACACCAACAAACGGGCCCCACGCTAACCACCAAAAATAGTAATTGTATGTCCAGCCATTTGCCCACTCAGGCTTTTTTAGTACGCTTTCAAACTGCCATGTGCCTGTGGTTATAAGTTGAATGTAATCCCATGTGCCTCCCAAAGCTATATCTATAATTGGCTGTATAGGCACAAAAATTAATAGCCATACAATAAGCATAAAAGCTAAAAGTACATTAAATTTACTGAGCGTTTGAACGCCTTTTTTAAGCCCTAATGTTGCCGATACCGTATACAAAATAACGATTAAGCTAATAATGATAAAGCCAGAAAGTAAAACTGATTCTACGCCTAACTTTAGCTCAAGGCCTTTGCGCAGTAGCAAAGTTGAATTTGCAATAGTGCCTACAACACCAAAAAATATCGCCAATATGGCTATTAACTTAATGCTAAACCTTAGCTTTAGTTGCCAGCCTCTATTTATTAAACCTTTTACAGCACTCATTACTGGTGCACTTATGTCACCCGCTTTACCGCTATTGCTAGTAAGCCCACCTAGCACCAAACCAAATACTGCATAAAGTGCCCACGCATGTGCGCCCCAATTAACTAAGGTAAGCGCTAAACCACTTGTTTGAGTATTTGGATATAAGCTTTGTTTTAATGGCGAGCTAACCGTATGTAAAGCAGGCTCTGCAACTCCCCAAAATATTAATCCAGAACCCATACCTGCTGCAAATAACATAGATAGCCACCCAAACAGGCCAAACTCAACCTTTGCTTGTGCGCCTCCAATTTTACGCTGCCCTAAGGGGCTTATCGCAATAGCTAAAACGGCAAAAAGTAACAGGTTAACTAATATAAAAAATGGCGACCCTAAATAACCTAATAACTCACTAATAATAGGTTGTAGGCGTGTAGTTAATAATTGTGGAAATAAAAAAGCAATAACGGACAAACTTAAGCAAAGTACTAAGGCTGTTTTCTCGAGTCTGGTTGGCGTGTTATTTAGAGGCAAAAGGTTCACATAACAGTATTTAAGTTTGCCGAAAAGAATACGACCCTTTAGTACGCAGATCAAACCTGATCAGCCAAATTGTTGTGTAAAAGCGTTAAATAGCTGTGTAAATGTTTCTCTATTAGTTAACTTTTTTGTATTTAAAAAACCTTAAGATACTGAATTTAAATTAATTTATAACTGGCCTAATGATTGCTATCTGTTTACAAAGTTTATCAACAGAGAACAGTAATGGAAATTGATTTACAGTGGAATGAAATCGTCGATAATTTAATACATTTAGGTATTGCTTACCTACTTGCACTACCTATGGCTTACGACAGAGAACGTAGCCATGATGGCGCAGGCCTTCGTACCTTTCCGCTTGTTGCGGTAGCATCGTGTGGGTATGCACTTATTGCTATGTCGGTTTTAGATGGCGCAGAAGCTCAATCTAAAATGTTACAGGGCATAATTACTGGTATTGGTTTTATAGGCGGTGGCGCAATTTTAAAAAATAACCGTACTACGTCAGGCACTGCAACCGCAGCAAGTATTTGGAATATGGGTTTAATTGGTATAGCCGTAGCGTACAGCCGCTACGAAATAGCAATTTTACTTGCCATTATTAACTTTATAACGCTTAGGTATGTAAAAAAATTCAAGTAAATTTAATATAGTTAACGTTCAGATTAGCGAATAAATCAGCTCGGTAATTAAGCTTGATATTAAATAACGATATTCCTAATAAACAAGGCTAGCGTTACATTCACCAGTTGAAACCACAGCATTTGCAGGCATTCAAAAAGAAGGTAGGAAAAAACAAGACGCGACCCCTTTGGTTCTTATAAGGAGCAAACGCCTGAACGCTGGAGTGGTGACATCCGAAACTGGGATTTACCAGAAGAAGTTCACCTGAACGTGAAATCGTCAAAGCGGAGATTGCATAACGTAGTGATCGCGACAACTAGGTTGACAAACACCGTTAGCAGAATATGCTCAATTGCATGCTAATCGGGACGATGCAATCGGAGAGGCGTACTTATCAGGAGGTTATACTCTTAAAGATGTTGGCGAGTATTTTAAATTGCATTATTCAAAGTTTAGTAGAATAGTAGCAAAAAACAAGACCTGACCCCATTGTCTCTTTGTATAGCTAGCATTTGATAAAGAAGAAGTCTTCGCAGAATGATGAGCATTAATCCGTGACGTAACTAAGTGTTATGCTAATATTAGTCATTGATTTTATCGCATAAAACTCTAGGTGGAAAACTATGACTGGCGAATATGTTGACGCTTTTAAGGCATTAAAGTGGGATGAAAAGATCTCCATTATTCCTGAAAATGGTCACTCCTATGAACTTCATCTTTGCACCGTCATAGGAAAAGAAGTTAGTTATTCAAAAAAAACCACCTTGTCTATGCTTGAGAGGGTTGTCAGTTTGAAGCTTAGGCACCCCGATAATATCTATAACCCGTTCACATTAGTCTTACCTTCAGAAACGAATATTTTGAAAGATTTTACTGAAGAAGAGCTAGAATTTTATGAAGCCATCATTCCTTTAACTGACGATAATTACCTAAAAGCTCGACTGGCTGAGATTCTTTTTTGTAGGACTAAATATCCCATTAAAGATTGGGCTAAACTTGCAATTGATTGTTACACCAGAAAAAAAATCAAGCTTGACTCAAGTTTTTTGTATAAAGTCAACGAATGGGAAAGAGCTTTAGTACTCTGCAAAGAAATCAAAGACTTCAATAGATTGACTAAGTTAAAAGATAGAATCTTAGAAACTATTCATCTAGATCATGGAAAATATAATTTCATAGTTCGAAAACTCTGCTCATTACTATTTAAAACAAGTAGTAAGGCTGATAATTTTGACAATATTTTTTCACGCTTAACTGAACTAGCCAGAGAGTCTAACGAGCAAGGCGAGTATCATGTAACCAGAGAATATATGAAACTTGCAATTGAAATTTCTACACTATTTAAAGATAAAGCACCATGGGTGAACTCAAGGGTTTTTTATGCTAACAGTTATGAGCTTGAAGGGGATAAAAGATTAACGGACTCGGCTGTAGTTGCAAAATTATTTTATTGTGATGCATTAAAAGCATACCGAGATATTGAAATTAAATATCGTACTGATCAAAACAAAATAGAAGAAATAATAAGTAGGCTAAAGCATAAAATTGAGCATTCAGGTAAACAGATGATTGATGAAATGGTCACAATAGAACTCCCCATGCCAGATGTATCTGATATGGTAGTTAACGCAAAAAAACATGTATCAGGTAAAACAGATGCAAAAACGGCTCTTCTCTATTACTGTGGTTTGACTGTTAGTTCTGATTTAGAAACTATGTCCGCTGAGGCTGAAAAAAACTTAAGAAATGTAAATTATAAATCGATGGTAAGTACGATCAATATTTCACGAGATGGGCGAGTTCTTGGTAAATCACCAGCTCATAATAAAGATGATGCTAAAGATGTTAAAGATGTTAAAGATGTTAAACGTGCAATACATGAACAATGTATTGAAAACTATCTCTCCTACATGAATTTCGATGTAAAAACTGAATTATTGCCTGCTTTAGACCAACTACGTGAAGAGCATTCTTTCTCTAGAGAGTTTTTTGAGTTGATATGCTTACACTCTCCATTAGTACCTGATGGCCGAGAAAAAACCTTAGGCTTGGCACTTTGGTTTGGTTTTGAGCATGATTTTTCTGCTGCTATACATTTATTGTGTCCACAGATAGAACATATTGTTCGAATGAAACTAAAGGATTCGGGTGAACATAGCACAACAATAAATGATAGTAAGGGTAGTATTGAGGATGAAATTTCATTGAGCTCTTTAGTACTGAAAAATAATTTCGAAACAATATTCGGTGAAAAAGTAGCATTTGAACTTAAGACGATCTTTACCGAGAGTCTGGGTTGTAATTTTAGAAACCAAGTGGCCCACGGATTATTGGATGATAATGATGGTCAAAGCCATCATTCGGTTTACGCTTGGTGGTATGTACTTCGAATGATTTGTCACTCTCTTGTTAGGGATTGATATGTACTGGTATAACTGATTTTGTTACAAAACAAGTTATACCAGTATACAGAACTAATTTTATCATTAATGTGAGTAAGATTATCAGCTCAATTTCCTTATGGCCCCCTACAAAATCTTATGAGTATTACCTGCGGGTAGTGAATAACTCTAACAAACTTTTGTCCAAAAACGAGTTTAACCGACCGTCTGCTTCTCGCTCATAGCCGAAATTCGGAAAAGTGCCACTTACGGTCGTTGGTAACCTTAGCCTTTTGTTAATAGCCCCACACTAACCAATCCTCAAAGACACCAATCCTTTTCTTTAGTACCACTATTCTAAAACACTTACCACGTTTTGTATTCCTAAGATCAATAACCTTAGCTGAACGTAGCGCCTAAACTGTGATTTGCTTAGCTTGGCGAGCGAGCGAGAGCTTTTTCTTGCTGACACTTACCACGCATTTTAGGCGTGTCGACACCCGCTACTCTAATGCCAATCCTCTCCCCTATCAGAGAATGCAAAACCACGATATTAGCACGAAAGGTGTCACCGCCATAGATTGTGAGCCAAAGGGGTCAAATCTTGACATCATATATCAAAATTATTGACCGTCCGCTTATCGCTGTGAGTTAGGCTCAGTGCCATGAGCACACATTACATTAAAGATTCTTAATGTGTGAAGTCAAGATTTGACCCTCACGAATCCCAAAAAGCTTTCACCGCTTTGCTTAAGTGTAATTGTTTGTGCTTGAGCGCTTTTTATTAATAATCCACAACGCAAATCATTTTTCGAAATAACAATTTTATCAATTGTATTAGTGTCATAGTCAACGACTTTGTTTTCGCATCTAAGTTGCACTTTACTCAGTGGTAATTCTGATTCTAATTTAACTTCAGACTTCGATATCATAGGCATTACAGCTTGTTCTGACGCTAAACTAAATTGTTGTTTAATATCTCCCGAGTTTTTATAAATATCATTAACTTGTGCTAATAATTGTTCTTTATTTTGCTCAGTAAATGTTATAGATTCAATATTACCTAGCGCTGCTATTGCATCGTATGCGCGTACATAATCTTGGAATTAAACTAGAGGAATTAAACTAGAGGAATTAAACTAGACAGCCACTCTAATTGAACAAATAAAACTGTGCCATATAATTTAATTTTTAGGTTAATAATATATCTTTTATCGTCGGGTTATTTTCATTTCATCCATTAAATAAGTCACTAGCACTCTTAATCTAAATTGCACGCATGAAAATGACTGCATGGTGCAGTTGTGATTTATTACTGAATAGTTTTACTGAGTAGTTTAAGTTTATGCAAGTAGCTTTTCGCAGTTACTGATGTTCGCTCGCCGTTTTCTGTTTAAATTTTCACAGTAACTTACTTGTGAAGTAGGCCTGCCCACTGCACCATGAAATACGCGTGTAAATTGCGTAGTCAGTTTTAACCAGTTTTCTGGGGATATATTTAACCTTTCAAGCAAAGGAAGGTTCATATTATCAATATACCCGCGTTTATCCTCTCGTATTATTCGCCCTGTTAGCTCAACAAGTTCAAGGTACGATTTAAGCTCAAACGGTAACCCTTTAGGCATAATCTGACGTGGCATACCTGCAAAACGCAGTAACTGTTTAGGCTGTTTACCTTCTGCCGCACATGTTAAGCGCTTTTGTACGCTGGTATGGTCTGACTCTTCTGGTGTGTTAGCCATTTTAGCTCTAATGGGATTTAAATCGACATAGGCCATACAGGCTGCAAGTGCTGCTTCATCAAGAAGTGCTTGTGACCTGAAGCGCCCCTCCCAAAACCTACCCGTGCAGTTATCTTCTTTATTTGCTCTGCGCGCAATGTCTTCATTTAACAAACGCATAAACCAGCTGATACTTGCTAAACGTTCGCGATATTGTTTAACCGTTTGATTGAAAAAGATGAGTTCAACTTTACTTAGCTTTTCACCTTGTACATATTTTTGCGTTAGCAATGTGCCTTTACAGAGTTTATGCCAGCGAATAACAATCGCTTTATCATTTAGCCTATTCGCTTTTTTATCATCTACATACAGGACTAAATGGGTGTGATTACTCATTACGGCGTAAGCACACACATCAATACAAAATACCTTAGCTAATTCAAGCAGCTTATCTTCAACCCACCCTCGTCTATGCTCGTAAGATTGACCAGTAAAACGGTCTTCCCCACACAAAAAAGCACGACGCACGCAACGTGAAATACAGTGATAATATTTCGTATCAACCAAACTTACTTGACGCTTTCTTGCGATTGCCATAAGACACTCTGCTTATTTTTTACACTGACAAAAGCCTAGTACTTAGTTAGCCTAACTGCAAAAAATTAGGGTGGATGTCTAGTTTATTTATAAGAAATTCAAGTTTGACACTATTGTTCTTTATTCATAATGTAATTGAAATTATAGGGACCTTGTGTGATATTGACACCTATAGGGAAGGTAACTTAACTGTGCGGTATTTTGCAGTAAGAATAGTGGGTCAAAACAACAATCTCACTTGCCAAAATTTAGTTAAAATGATATGGAATTTTTTATGGTTGAAGTCTTAAATGCGATCGCTGCGCAAATTTATAAAGTAGAAGATCAAAATAAATGGGGATATCACTTAGGTGATGTTTGGGATACAAACTCAGAAGAAGTAGTGCAATTTACCACAGAAGTTTCAACTAAATTTAGGAAAAATAGGAATAAATCCTATGGCCAAATAGATGTATCTAAAGGCGCAGCTACTTTTTCCAAGCAACTATCTTCTTTCTTGAAAGATGATGGCGCAATATTATTTTCCGAGTTTGTAAAAGAGTACACAAGTAAAATACTTATAGACAAAGCGAAAAAAAAGAAAAATAAAGAAGGCTCAATTATTGCTTTTGTTCACTACAACGAAGAAGTTAATGAGGTTATTCATGAAAGAGTTTTAATATTAATGATTACTAATACTAAAGCTCTAAAATTTGATGATAAAGAAACATTGACACTAACTGCACAAGAAGTTATCGATTTAGACAAGTTTGTTCAAGGAGCTAGAGTTGAAGTAAAAGAATTTAAAGATAGACATATTAACAATAATTTAGATGAAGATATAAACGAAGTTTCATTTATTCGCGGTACCGGCGATATCAGGCAGTATTTTACAGAATCTTTAGGAACATTAAATCTACTTAGCGATAAAAAATCATCCGAAACAGCAACAGATGCGTTACAAAAGTATTTTGACCAAAAATTACCAATTGAAAGAGGTATGAAAAAAGCTGCTGAAGAAAAGCTTGGTCGCTTTTACGAAAATAATAATAAAGATCGTAAAGTCTCTGTAGAAGATATCCAAAGGGTCATTAATGGTGTCATTAGTGAAAAGTACCCACTTTTGGATAATACTTTTGTTAGTTTCGTAGATGAAAACGAATACAAAATCAATGATTTCTTCGTACAAAGTAAAGAGCAAAACGAGCTATTGTGGGTAGAAATAAAAACAGATTCTTTCAAAGCATCGATTTCAAAAAATGAAATTGGTCCATCAGGGTCGAATAAAGATATTACCTTTAATTCGACTTTAAACATATTAACTATTACTCAGAATATCACTGACGATACTCTTATTAAAAAATTAAAATCTTTAATTAATAATGGATGATTTTACTTGTTTAAGAGATTTATATGAACAAAGTAAATCTCATAGAGAAAACGAAGGGTACGTGTTTTTTGAATTCGATGCATTTGCCGATTTAGAACTTGCTATAGAACATCTTGAATCAAATAAAAAATTTGAAGTCCAAATAGATAATGCAACTCACAAAATCTCAATCAAAAAGCATAAGATAGACGGTTTATATTTAAAAAGGACCGAGTACTTATCCCGTATATTTAGTTTCTTGTCTGGAGAAGATAAAGAGCTTCCTAGTGAAATTTATATAGTAGAAGATAGAAAAGAAAAGTCTAGATTAATAAGAAATTCAGTCAATAATTTGAGAAGCTGGATGCTACTTCTTAAAAATATAAGTGACCATTGTGAATACGATAAAGACACCAGAATACCAAAGTATATTTTCATAGTAGAAGACGAGAAATTAAAAACAATAAAAAAACATTATTTAGAATTGACTACAATCCTTGACGTTGATGGTTTAATTGAATCGATTCCATCACCAACTAATCCAGAAATGGAGCAAGATTTTAGCTCTTTAATCAAGGAAATGAAAAATGGTGATATCCACAGTGCTGAAAAAAGACTAGTTTTAAGAAGCAGTATCATAGATCTGATTAAATCACACAAAAACTCTAACAACTTCATTACTGAATTATTTAAGAAACCACAAATTTTATGGGAGTACTTTTCTAATCAATACGAATTCTATGTACGCAGGTTTTCTTTAGATAAAATTAAAAGAGAAATCGAAACTGAAAAGCTTGATTACTTAAAAAAAATAAATGATCAATTACAAGATCATTTATCTAAATCTTTGATCATACCTTCAATCATGGTTGCAATAGCTTTAGTTAAATCATGGTCACCTGAAAGTGTGATAGTGATCTTCTTTGCACTATTACTCTCGACGGTAATTGTTTTATTGAGTTTAAATACTAGAAAACTTGTCATAAAAGACATCAAAGATAGCGCTATTGATGTCTTAACACTGATAGAAAAAACTCAAAACACAGAAAATGAAAAGATAAATACAGAAATTCATGGAATGGTAAAAAAAGCCTCTGGTAAGGTTGTTAACCTCGCTAATAAAGCACTTAGAAATATTAACTTTGTCTTTAGTACATTAATTCTTTTTATATGTTTATTGCTGATTTATTCCATATTAAGCATAATTAGCATTAATGAAATATTAACGCTAATTAATAAAGGTTGTGAAATGCTCTTCGACATCATAGGTATCTTGGGTTACTTTTTAAAATGCGGATAGACTGACTCAAATCAAAAATGATAAATTTTATCTTCGTACGTTAAACTTTCCGACTGGCTGCGTTTAGTTCATAGTTGCTAAGAACTAGTAGACTAACCACACCAATCTTTCGCTTTTGTACCACTCTCGTAGACAACGCCCAAGCCTGAGCTGATTAGAATGTCAGTCAGGTTTTTGTCGTCCACGTATACGTCAGCCACTATCCTAAAATACTTACCACGCTTCGTGTTCCTAAGCTCAATAACCTTAGCTGAGCGTAGCGCTTCAACTGTTACTTGCTTTGCTTGGCGAGCAAGATCTTTCTCTTGTTTACGCTTACCGCGCATTTCAGGTGTGCCGACACCCGCTACGCGAATACTAATACTCTCCCCTATCAGAGAGTGCAAACCCGCGATATTAGCGCGAAAGGTGTCACCATTATAAATTGAAGTAACTTTTTCAACTGTCAGCGTTCCGTGGTTTTTGTTTTTGATAAGTTCGGAGTGAGCATTTAACGCCTGATGTATGAATATAATAAATAGTCTCGTAGTGTATTTTCGACGTTTTAATAATTAATACTTACCCTACTATTGCGAAAAAACTGAATCGGACATGTGGCGAGTAATAAAGCTTGTTTAACAGTGCTTGAGACAGTGAATTTTAGAACGGTTTAGAGCGGAGAAATAGGTCTGTTTGTGGCTCCAGTGAGGGTCTTTTCTTACGGTGAAGTCTGTGCTCGCTCTGTACCGACTCCAATGTTTAAGAACTCATAATGATGCTACAGCCTATTAAATAAGGGGTGTTGAGTATTTTTGTAGGAATGCATTACGTAATTTCAGACATTAAAAAAGGCGCTTAAAAAGCGCCTTGCTAACAAGTATGTGTGCTTAAAACATATCTTGATAGGAATTTGTTGTGCTAAACGTAATTGCTTTTTCAAAGCCAGGTAACTGAATACTTTGCTCGTCTATTACAATATCGTTGTCGTCAATAAGTCCGTCGCCAAAGCGGTAAATAAGTTCGTACTGGCCTAAATCGGCTTGAGCTTGATACGTTTGTTGCGCGGCTTTAATTGCCACGTTTTTCTGCGCGTAACTACTCATAACTTCATCGCCATGGCGCTTAGCGAGCATTTGCATTGTTACTTTTGGTGAAAGTACGGTAGCTGTTGCATTGTTACCGCCAAAGCCTTTTGAATTTATAAAAGCAATATCCATATCGGCGCATTCGTAATGGTTATTACGAATATCAAGATGATCGGTGTAAACATCATCAGCCACTTTATCAATTGTGGTAATACCCGGCATAATATTATGGCTAAATACACCTAAAGCTATCGCTAATTGGTCGCCACTTGCAGGAGCTATAGTATGACCAACATAGGCTTTTGGCGCTGTCACTTTCCAATTATCAATAGCGAACGTTTGTGCCACTTTGTGATATATCAGCGACTCTGTTACGCGATTTAGTGGTGTACTTGAGCCATGCGCTAAAATAAAGCTACGTTCTTGCAAAGCTTCTTTGCCTAAAAGGCTCGTTGCTAAAGCAGCCGATTTAGCCATGGTAATATAGTTACCAGGACCAGGTGACGTGATTGATTTTTTTATGCCATCTGCATTTACAAATACATCCGGTACGCAGCCCATAATGTCAGCGCCTAGTTCAAGGGCTAAGGCATCGTCCATTAAAATAGCAACTTGTGCGCCTTCACCTAATGTAAAGCCGCAGTTGTCGCCAAATGGGCGGCTACTTTTGCGATAATCTGGTTCTTCATCACTTGATAAGTTATCTAAACGGCGCAAACCTTCAACATTGGCAAGTGCGCTCATGTTACCAAAGCCTTCAATCACTTCTGGTGTAATAGCACACTCAACACTTGCTACAACTGCAACACGCGTACGCCCTGCCTGTATATCGTTAACCGCTGCACGTAAGTTATATAAAAACGTAGCACAGGCTCCTGAGGTCGAAAATGTAGTCCCCACATTGCCAGTAACATACGCGTTAATAAAATCGGTAGACATTGTATTTAAACCCAGTGCTAACTGCTTAGTGCTAACACGATCGCCCTGTTGGCGCGCTTTTACTAAACCGCCTAGGCCTTTGTCGTCCATTTGGCCAATTACCGATGCTGAATAGGTACCAATTTTATCTGGCTCTACGCTATTCATAATGTGTTGCCAATCAAGCCCTGTTGATTTGATCGCATCGGTAGCTGCAAAAATTGTCGCTTGTAGGCCACGTGGCTGATAGCGGCTGTTATACATAACAGACGGATCAAAACCAGTTGGAAATTGCCCTGCAGATTTAATTGGGTTATCACGCGTTGAGTTGTGTTTTACATCTATTTCGGCAGCAATAGTAACTTTAACTTTTTTGCCTTCAAGTTCTTCAACCTGCCAACTCGTCGGAACCGGCGTTGGTAAATCGCGAGCACGTGTTTCAAACATAATAGCGTTTTCGCTTGATGCGCTTAGTGTCATTTTTTGCTGCCACGGCGTGGCATCAGCATCAAAGTGTTCTTTTTCAATTTTACGAATAAGTGTACCAGCAATAATTTGCTCACCAAAACGTGCTTCTATGTCGCTTTGCTCAACATTATTACCTTGTGTATCTTGTAATTGGCCGTTTACAACGCTTACTAGATTCATCAGTGTGGCGAGGCCTAAAAATGTTTCACTGCGATCTTGAGCGTTTAAACTGTCTAACACGATACGGCGATAACCTTGATGAAAAGAAGTACGGCCAGCGGCGTTAATGCCACCCATGCCCACTATAACGGGTAATGCAGTCATAATTTACCTTTAAAAAACGTGTTATAAGAAGAACAGGCAGTTTAAATGGATTATGCACTATACATTGTGCTTTAATAGCCAAATATCCAGCACAAAAGGCCAAAATGTACTGGTCGGAGCATTTATATGACTGATAAACACACTAATCCACCACTAAACATTGCTATAGCGGTATATCCGCATTTATTAGTGACTAGTTTAACACTGCCAATTGAGATGTTAAGAGCCGGCGAGGCCTTTGCTAAAGGCCATATTGATAAACATGGCTTTAGACCGCTTGCTATAAATTTAGTGGCTAAAAATGCAGAATCTATAGCTACTCGCGCAGGCCTTGCGATAATTCCTGATTGCATAACAACTAATGCGCCCTATAGTGATTTAATTATAGTGCCTGGTATTTGGCGCAATCCGCGCCCAGTGGTGCGTACAAATCAAGACGTAGTTGACTGGCTAAGCGAGAGCTTTAGCGCAGGCAGCCATATAATTGGTGTAGGCACTGGCAACTGCTTACTAGCTGAGGCTGGCTTACTTGATGGGCACCCTGCTACAACCCATTGGCACTACGCCAATCAATTTAGCCACGACTACCCGTTAGTGCGTTTAAAACCCGACTTTTTTATAACTCAGTCAGAACGCATGTATACCGTAGCAAGCCTTAATGCCCTTGCAGATGTGATCGTACATATTATTAGTCAGTACTATGGAAAAGCCGCCGCTCAACATGTAGAGCGAAACTTTTCGCACGAAATACGTAAACCCTACGAAGATCAACGCTACTTAGAAGGCGCAGTTGACCGCCACCCCGACGAGCTAATTGCGCAAATTCAGTTTTGGCTAAAAACCAATTTAGCCGCCGAGTTAAACCTGCAAGAAGTCGCTGCCCAATTTAGCTTGAGCTACCGTACTTTTACCCGCCGTTTTAGAGCCGCTACTAATCAAAGCCCTATTGAGTATTGGCAACAATTACGCGTAGAAGGTGCGAAGGAGTTATTAGCGTCATCAAATCTATCAATTCAAGAAGTAGCCTTAGAAGTGGGATATAACGACCAAGGGCATTTAACGCGTGTGTTTAAAAAGGTATTAAGCCAAACGCCCAGTGGTTATAGAAAAGTAGTTAGACGAAAGTTATTTGGTTAGTCGTCATTTAATAGCACTTGTTCAAAATGTAATTATTTAAATAGCACTAAAAAACGCCACTTTTAGTGGCGTTCTGATTCGTTAAAATCCTTTCGATAGTAGCGCTTTTGATAGTTTTTTACTTTAGTGTGTACGCCTTTACTTAAGCTTTTAAATTTAGCTTCGAGTACGTCTACACCGTATAAAATACCGACCACCAGCACCGAAAGTTTTATTGCAGCGCCAAGGTTTTCGGTCGCTATCATAACGCCTATTGATGCAAGCACCCAAATAGTCGCGGCTGAGGTTACACCAACCACCGCACCATCTTTTGCAAGCATAACGCCTGCCCCTAAAAAGCCAATGCCTGTAATTATTTGCCCAACCACACGAGAATGATCAATTACATCCCCTTGTAAATTAAACGCAGTGGATAAAAACAAATACGTGCCCAGCGTTATTAGGGCTGATGTACGAATGCCGACAGGTTTACCACGCAATTGGCGCTCTATTCCAATAATGGCACCGCAAAAAGCCGCAGTACCAATAGCTGCCCACGAATACGGGGCTACATCAATTAAATCTAAAAAAGTCACTGTTAACCTTATATTTTATTAGCTATAGCCACCGCCGTTCTTAAACGTTGGCTACCAAACGCTGACATTTTACTAAAATCACTTCGTGCAATAGGTACATATTGGCAATCTATTGCGAGTTGTTTGTCGTTACCGGGCTCGCAAAACGGGTCGTGAACATACACGCAGTGCTCATCAAGGTGTGTAACACACACCCAATGTGGCGACTTTTTACCATCAAAGCTGTATGTACTAATTAATAACAGCACACTAAAGCCTTTACTTAACCACTGCTCAATATGCTCAAGCTCTACATCTTTATGCGTAAGCGGTATGTTTGCTTGCGCTATACCATCTACAAATTGTTGATGCACTGTGGCAAGTACCACTTTTTTGTTCTCGTTACGTACGCCATCTAAAAACAAAGGCTCTGTGGTATTAACCATTACCTCGCTTTTAAAACCCCGCTTGTTAGCGGCAAGTGCCAAACCAAACGGATGGCAACCACCATGACCCGAGGTCATAAAAATAGTGGTACCTTCACGCCAGAGTGCTAACTCATGTGACTGGTTAAGCTCAGTAGTCGGCTCAAGTGCACCCATAGCCATTAATAGCGCAGCAGGTCCGCACGTAAACTCGGTAGTTTGCTGATACCACGGCGTTAAACGCGCCACTTTTAACTCACTTGTTTGTCGAATGTTTTTTTGCATTCGTAGTGCGTCACTGTGGTCGTCGTAATAATCGCTGTATTGACCAAACACTCTGTAGCCTAAGCTTTTATAAAGCCCTATCGCGCCTTCGTTATTTACAGCTACCTCTAAGCGCAGGTAAATACGAGCCCGCTCACACGTTTCTTTTTCAAGGCTAGTAAGCAGTACTTTTGCAATGCCCTTACCTTGCATTGTGGGTAACACAGCAAGCGAATATAAACGCGCTAAACGTGTGCCTTTATGGCACCACACTAGCCCGTAACCGCATAGTTGCTCGCCATTTTCTGCAACAAGTAAAATACCGTGCTTAGCACTTAGCCAACGCTTTAAACTGCGCGGGCTCAATTTATCGTTATTAAAGCAAGCGTTTTCAACGTCAATCAGTGCATTTAAATCACTGCTAAGCGCCTTTCGAATAACAAGGTTGCTCATGTTATTACCCACGGCCTCGCGCTTCTAAGCGTTGTTTAAATTCATCCATAATGATCATATATAGCTCGTCGCCTAAATAGCCGTCTTCTACCTTGTGATCAATACTTGGGTTGTCGTTTACTTCAAGCACGTATGCTTTGCCTTGATGCTCTTTAACATCAACACCATATAAACCCCTACCTACCGTTTTACATGCTTTTAATGCTGCATCTAATACTGCTTTTGGTAACTCAAAGGTTGGCAATGTTTCAAAGCCACCAGAGAAAAACCGTTTAGCGTCGTGGTTATAAATTTGCCAATGGTTACGCGCCATTAAATAACGACATGCATAAATTGCACGGCCATTTAACACACCCACTCGCCAATCGTATTCGGTATACATGTATTCTTGCGCAAGCACTAATGCGCTAAATTCAAACAACTCTGTAAGCTTAGCTTCAAGCTCATCGCGGTTTGACACTTTATAAACACCTTTTGAGAAAGACCCTTCTGGCATTTTTAAAACAAGCGGATACGTAAAGGCTTCTTCTAAGTGAGTAAGCGTTTCATTTGATTGATCAGCCACTACAACTGTTTTTAAACTTGGCACTTTTTGATAATTAAATGCATCGTGTAAATACACTTTATTACAACAACGCAAAATAGACTCAGCATCGTCAATAACCACTAAACCAAGGCTTTGCGCTTTGCTTGCAAGGCGATATGTTGGATGGTCAATCGCTGTAGTTTGGCGAATAAATAACGCATCAAACTGAGCAATGTTATCAATTTCGTCAAAGCTTAGCGCTTGTGCATTAATGCCGTGTTTAGCGGCGGCTTTAATAAAGCGTGCAATGGCGTCTTTATCGCTCGGCGGTACTTTTTCGTTATGATCAACAAGTATTGCCATGTCCCATCTAAAACGACGTTGTACCGAACTAATACGCCACTGTGTTTTAGTAAAGTTATCTAGCTTTGCTACAAAGTCGCTGTACTGCTGCTCGTTTAAAGACGACATCGAACCTTGTTGTAATAAGCCTTGCTCATCAACAAATAAAATAGGCGTTGGGTATTGTTTAAATACCGACTTTGCCGCTTTTGATTGTAAATCGTTTAGTGCATTACCAAAGTAAAGTGTGCCATCTATTTGGCCTACATTTAACATAGGGGCTTGACCACTACGTAATGCGTTTATTGTTTTTACACTTGGCAAAACTTGGTGCTTGCGCGCCTCAGCAAGTAACGAGCAGTAGTAACCTTTGCTCAAGTATTGGCTTGAGTCGCACAGATTAATAATGCGTGTTTTGGGTTCATTTTGTTTTGGGTAATCACGTAAGTAGGTATTAAACGTAATTACATTTTCGAACGATTGAGCAAGCGTTTGCTCGTTGTTATCAACCACAATTAAGGTTTTAAACACGACTTTTCCTAGTTAAGTCAAAATATAAAAAGCATGCTTAAGTAACATTACTAAGCATTATAAATAGAAACACCCATCGTACTAAGTGGAGCATTGTTGCAAATCACTTAATACGATGGGTGCTTTAACAGGTACCTACTGTACGAGTTAGCGCTTAAATTGCTTAAGCGACATGTGCTTTATATGCCCTTTTTATAAAACGCACAAACGAGATATTTTTAGCGTGAAGATGAAAAATATTGATTAACTATATTTTCCACCTAATGCCGATTAAAATACGCAAAACAGTACTTTATAAGAGTTTAAAAATGTTGCTACCTGCTTGCCCAAAATGCCAATGTGAATATGTTTACGAAGACCAACAACTGCTTATTTGCCCCGAGTGCGCTCATGAGTGGAACCCAAATAATACAAACGATGAAGCCGAAATTTTAGTAAAAGATGCCAACGGCACTGTGTTAAGTGATGGCGACAAAGTGACAGTAGCCAAAGATTTAAAAATTAAAGGCAGCTCGCAAGTAATTAAAATTGGCACCAAAGCGGTCGTTAGAAGAGTACTTGATAAAAAAGATCACGAACTAGATTGCAAAGTAGAAGGTATTGGCGAAATGATGGTGACTGCTAAGTTTGTGAAAAAGGCTAACTAGTTTGAATAGGTCGGATAAATGGCGAAGCCATGCCATCCAACAATCAATTCATGAATATTAATAAGCGCATTTATTGTGATAGTAATTAGGATGGGTGTCATCCTAATTACTTCATTAAATAGATAGCTTTTGTTGTTTAATTTTTTATAACTCTCTGATGACACTCGTTACAAACGAGTGTTCGTGGGGATTAATTTAAAATTGCTTTTGCATTTTTTAAGTTATCCCATAGATGGTGTTGACCAAAGTACATTTCAGGTGGCTTTATTGATGGGTCTATTAATTTGTTAATGGCTAATATAGCCCCACGAACACTATATTCGGTTGTGAAAACTATCCCATCTGGTATTTCAACAAATTGTCCTAACAGCGCAAAGTTTTGCGAACCTTTAGGTACAACAGGAGGTCTGTCACCTTCGGCTCTAGGTAAAAATTGAGAAATTCCGTAAGGTAATCTACAAGGTATACAGTAAGATGTTTCAAGAAGTTCTGTTTTTTCATCTTCGTCTAGATCACCCCATAAATGTCCTAAAAGCTCTTCTAAAATCTCTTTTCCAGTACATTCATACATAGGTTTTTTTACAAATTGACCAATATTATCTTCACCTAATGCTGAAACCCAAATTACACAAGTATCTGCCGCTTGACCCGGGTAAAAAGGCTGGCGATAGGTGTGTAAATGCATTATCCATGGAGATTGTGTTAAAGGTAATGGACTTTGTACTCCCATTGGTCGTTCAACTAACCATTGGAATTTTCTTTCAAAAAGATTTCCTCTAAACGTTACGGTAAAGTGCATCATTCTAGAAAGTGAAACATCACGTAAATAACGCTCTGGTCTACCTAAATCTGCTTGTTTTGATACTATGTTTTGCCATAATTGGTAAGCTTCGCCTGGTTTTTCTGCAGGTGTTGTAGATACAGGCTCATCGTGGGAGCCATAAGAATGATTAGAAACAATTGAGCCGATTGTCAAGAATGCCTTGTCTTGTGGTCTAACTTCTATTGAATCTAAGATTTTATCATCTGCATTTTTTAAATGTAAGCGTTCTACCCAGCGTTTATCATCACTTTCTTTAAAATCAACATCCGTAATACAAGTATTATAATGTATTTGAACGCCTTTTTTTGTTAAGAGTTTAATAGCCGGTAGAATGAACGAGTGATAGTTTGTGTAACGTGTACGTTCTAAAGAGGTCATTTTTTCCATATCAGACATACGGTGATAAAATAGTTTCATGTAACGCTTCATCTCTATCGCAGAGTGCCATGGCTGAAAAGCAAAAAGAGCACGCCACATATACCAATAATTACTCTTGAAAAAATCGTCACTAAAATAATCAGTGATTTTAGCATCTGCTGGGATCTTAGATTCTGGTATTTCTATTAATCGAGCCATTTGAAGAGCTTCAGTTGCGCCTAACCCAAGATCGTGCCCAGTATCTTTCTCTCCATTTGCATGTAATAGCCTAACCACAGTGTCCATATTGCATTCTTTAGCATTAGCTTCATAGTCGTCTAGGCAAGATCCAAGTTCGTCATAAGGTATTAATGACCAAAATTCTTTAGTGCAGCAATATACTTTATCTTCGTACATACGACTGCCGCGCATTATGTAAACAGGCTTGCCATCAATCATTTTAAAAGATGCATCCATTGACCCACCGACTAAATCAGTTTCAGTGTTTTTTTCAAAAATGTGAATGTTTTCTGGGGCGAAACCAACTTTCTGCACTAAGTAAACTGCCGCTGATAAGGAACCTAATCCTAATCCGTTTAAATAAATTTTAGAATTGCTCATAGTATGTACTTCGTTAAAAAATAATTTAATAAGTAAGTAAAAATATACTCTTCGACTTTTTTCCGTCAAATGTTTACTTTCACAAATTAAAGTTTAAATGATATAGAATAACTTTAGTCAGTTTTGAGAGAAAACTGTTTGCATAGCTTAGCTTTTTGTATTCCAGTTATTAATTTAATTAGATACTCAAAAAGGACAACAATCAATGAAAGCAGAGCGCCTGCTTTGCTCTGAATAACCAAATCAAGTGTACTGAGCCCATTGATTTAATCTCACTGTTCTATAAAGTGAATAATTTTTTCTATTCTCTTAGCGCGTTACAATGATGCTGCAGAGCTTCAAAAGTACGCGGGTATAGCGCCTGTTATTGAGCGCAGTGGTCAAAAGATGTGGACTCATTGGCGTTATAGTTGCCCCACTTTTTTTAAGGCAAACATTTGTAGAGTGGGCTGGCCTTTAAATGGATAAGGATTGTATTTAGGTGCTGGAAAACGAATGCACCCTACGATGAATCGACGTATTTAGCGGCCTTAAAACGTAGAGGCTCATCACTTTTAAAATTTGCAATTAATAGCTAAATTTTACTAGTCGTCCACCTCAGGGCGTGTTGTTAGCTTTCTTTTTACTGGAAATTGCCACGAGCTTTCAAAACGCCTGATTGCTTAAGAGTAAATAATTGCTCGACATAATTACCATACACTGCGATGGCTGTATTTCCCTTGATTTGATAATACGGTGTAGGAAACCATAATTGCAAATCAGCGTTTTCATAATCACTTATATCGATTAATACAGGATTTAAGAAATCTATTTTTTCTGGTTTTATTTTAGTATTTTCATTATAAGAATGATTGTAGTCATACGTTGAGTATGACCCAGTCCAACGTTTTATAAAGCGGAGTGTATTGATACTTAGAATGATAATAACGTCCATCTTGTAACACTAAATAAAGTAGCACATGATCATATTTTAGAAATGGTGGTTTACCATAGTGGTCAAAGGCGGTAAACATAATCTCCTTGCCATTATACTCACCTAGAACTGGCGCAATGATTTTGTATGTTGATAAATATTGACGATCAAAAGTACGTTCACCTTTATTAGGTTGGACATGCTCAAAACTAACTTTTTCACCTATAAATACAAAATACTTACTATTGTTTTCCTTAGAAAAAACAGAAGCAGATAGTAATAAAGCGATTAGAAAAGATAATATTCTCAAGATTCCACCTGAAAACTAACGCCTCAAACAGAGGCAAAAAATTGTTTGCTAAAATGTTGAGGCACGAAAACAGCAAACTGTTTTTATCCTACTACTTTGCCTTGTTAGCTTCGTTAATTCAACAGGTATCCCCATATATGATCTGAGAAAGTAAACTCAGTTTCTTTAGGGTATAAATGAACAAATAAATACCTCTCATCTGAATTAAATCCTGACACGATCCTGTCAACTGTATAAAGATAATCTTCTTTAACCACTGCAACCATTTTTGATGTTTGATCTGGTTGCTCATAAATTTCTTTACCTACATAAATTGGAGGAGTTAATGTAGGATTATCTTTTTTAGGCCACTTTCTACTAGAGTCAAATTCTTGTTTTTTTAATAGGAAATCTAATAATAAATCTAAGCAATATTTAAAATTATCCGCATTGAATTCATTTGCGGCAAAATTTGAATCATAATCAAAGTGCCACTTACCTTCTTCAGTTTCCACAACACTTGGGGATAATCGGCGGAAGTTTTCAATGTCTACTGTATTTACCCCCCACTCAATACAATCAATTTTTAATTGCTCATGATTGAGTTGTATATAATCAGTTGGTTTTTTTACTTGTTCTGTAATCCACTCTTTATTTGTCGTCCAATGATGAGCTTTAAGCCCCCCCTTACCAAATAGCCCTAAACCTAATCTATTTTTAGAGTTTTTGGGTTCATTTCTCCATCCATAGACAGAAAATTCCCTTTCGTAAGCAACAAAAAAAGCCTTACGTAGATCGATTAAAGATTCAAAGTGCTTTCCATTCTCAGAATGTTCAAGTGCTTCTTTAATAATATTTTTTACTTTCCCTTCTTTGAGAACATCAATTAAGAATACTTCTTGTAATTTGCAACCAACAACATGTAGTAATAGCCCATCAACAAATTTCATTGCAGTGTTGAAGTAATTTACAACAGAGGCAGGTTCAGCGAGTTGACCATAATGCTTAGATATAACACGCTGTTTATTTAATGCTTTAATCGTACCTGACTTTATAACAGGAACTTTGTTTCGTTTTAACTCACCTAGAAGTTCATCAAACGATTTTGATTCCAAGTTTCTTTTTTCATCAATATCTAGTTCATCTAAAGTAGCTAAAACAACCAATTCCACAAAATCTTGTAATAAAATAATGCCAGCAGTACTGGAGTGTTTATCACCAGAGTTAACTAAATATTTCGTTTCTCCATAGATGGATTTTGCAACGAGTAAGGTATTTAAGGTTGAAGGTTTCATCTGACTCCATTAGAAGCTAACGAGCCTGTAGATTAACTCGTTTTTTTATTTGTTTTTATTGAAAACAAACCATAGCCGAGTTCCTATTTTGGTTCAATCGATTACTGTATTTTTACGTAACATATAAAAAAGTGTTTGGTGTTGTTTCAATTGGTGTTTTGGAAGGGATTACAGATGTCTGAGTGGCTTATTTGAGGTTAAAAGGTTCTGCCTTTCTTAATGCATCGTGTTTTGCAGTTTTTCTATATTATGAACAAGGCAATACAGTTGCCATTGCGTATTCACTTGCGTTTGACCTCGTAAGGTCAATTTATTCATGTGTAGTGGTCAATAAAATTTATTCACTGTTATGTTACGCTTTTTATTTAAAGGAAAGCCGGTTCGATACAGCCGAGTCGTTTGCCATTATTTAATAAACAGCTGTCGTTGTCCGATTGGGCTGTCTATTTTTACTTTCATTTTGTCTACATAGCTCAACTTTTTGCGTGTTTAATTATTTATAATAATGCACTCTTCATGCTGTTTTGTTAGATTTTTTCGTAATAGTTAGGATGGGTGTCATCTTAATTATTCTGTTTGTCTTCAACCCAGCCTCGTCGATGTTCGAAAGACTTACCTGTAAAGTGGTCTTCACCACACAGAAAGGCACGACGAACACACCGTGAAATACAGTGATAATATCTTGTATCAACCAAACTTGCTTGACGCTTTCTTGCGATTGCCATAAAACACCCTGCTTATTTTTCACACTTATAATAGCCTAGTAGTTAATTCGCTAAACTGCAAAAATCAGGATCGGTGTCACTGTTATTCTGCCCAAAATGCCAATGTGATTATATTTACGAAGACCAACAACTGCTTGTTTGCCCCGAGTGCGCTCATGAGTGGAACCCAAATAATACAAACGATTAATACGCTATTTGAGTTAAAGATGCCAACGGCACCTTGCTAAATGATGGCGACAAAATGACAGTAGCCAAAGATTTAAAAATTAAAGGCAGCTCGCAAGTAATTAAAATTGGTACCAAAGCGGTAGTTAGAAGAGTGCTTGATAAAAGAGATCACGAACTTGATTGTAAAATAGAAGGTATTGGCGAAATGATAGTAACAGCGGAATTTAGTAAAAAAGGCTAACAATTGAAGTTTAAATGTGTGTTAAATAATTAAGGCGGTAATAAACCGCCTTTTAGGTATTTTAAATTTAGGCTTACATGCCTTTAACTTTATTCATCATAATAATCACCTTATAGAAGATATTATTTATACCTTACCGGAATAGATTCAGAATAACGTAAAATGTTTGTACATACAATTACAAATATAGATAAATTTTAAGTTTCTTCCTCTACATTTATTATAATTGAATCTTCGTCTGGACGTATGTTTTTAAATACAAGCGCGGCATCCATTCCCTTATCTGGTGCTAAAATAATAACGGAATCTGGGTGTCTAGTACAAGATACTCTTATTTTCAACCTTGATGCTGTATTGTTAACTATTTCAAAGCAATATTGACGGGTAAAAAATGCTGGGGTTAATTCAGAGTTTTCCCTTACCTCAGCCCAAGATGAATAGTTACTGCTTAATGTCCCAACTTCTTCCCTATTAAGTTTTATATTATATTTTTCGTGGAATTTATCCGCGGGAAAGTTCTGTGGTTTAACTAACTCTTCCGATCCCATAGAAGGAGTATCAAAAATAAACATATTTAGCCTACCCCAAGGCTTTTTACTTTTTACTGCATCATCCTGAGTCACATAAAACTCACCAAAATTCTCTGTTAAGTCATGATTATGATGGATATTCACTAACTTTGTAACAACAGTTATTTGTGTCTCTATCAAATTATTCTCAAAAGAGCTAATGATCACCTTTCGTGAAACGTAATCAGCTATACAAGATAATTCATTAATTTTTTGCTCAAGATACCGCATATGTGCAGAACTTGGATCTATTTCTGGAAAAAAATGATTTATTTTTGTTATTAATTTATCATTTTTTGCTTCTTTCCTCGAGCTCAAAAAACTAATAAACCACGCCATGATTCCTATAAATACGAAAAACCAATAATCCTGCTCTGCAGATGCGTAAAAAGAAATTATGTATGAATCAGAAGATTCTTTGATTTTTAAATCCGCATACAATCCAACTAACTCTGATAAATAAACTCCATTATAGAGCCCAAAAAGCAATAATCCTAAACCATATAAGCCTGTAACGATAAACAGTATTAATACGGTATTTTCCATCACCCAACTGATAAAAGAAATCTTTAGTCTTTTAAATAAACCTAGTGTTTTATTTTTTTGACTTAAATTACTTTCAGATTTTTGTTGATTTATTCTTTCGTTATCTTCCATGAATACCTCAAAGAAAAAGTTATTTGTGTGACACATTAGCAAAATCGCAGATCAAGGTCTATTTTCCTAATTCATACATAAAAACTTGAAATAGGAAATCTAAAAACTTAATTTCATATATTTCAAAAATTACATATTTTAGCTTTATAAAATCTCTACAACCATATATTCGTGGACTTTACCTGCTATTGTTAACGTAATTTCATCATCAATCTGTTTATTTAATAACTGCTTACCCATTGGTGCGCCGGGTGTTACAACGGCAATGGAATGCTGTTTAACGTTTACTGTTAAACCACCAGCGGCTGGGCCTAAATAAAACCATTTTTGCGCTGCGTTATCATCTTCTAAACACACCAGCGAACCGATAGCTATTTTGTCGGTTGGTTTTTCGTTAAAGGCAGGTTCAAACAATTCTATGCTTTTATAGCAATCGTTTACGCGCTGGGCTTGGCCTTGTGCTAAATAAGCGGCTTCGAGCCCTAGGGTATCGTATTTATTTTCGGCTATGTTTTCTTCATGTGTGGCGGTGTCGTGCGCAGTTTTTGCCGCTACTTTTGCTGTTGTAAGCTGCGCTTCTAGTGCAAAACGAAGATGTTCGATAACGTGGGTTTTATTCATGGGGATTAATACAATACAGGCTGTAAAAAATAAGGCAGTTAGTTTAACATTTTTGCGGGGCTTAAAACCATTGTTTTAAACCCCGCTAGGTTGGTTGGAATACCCCAGGGTTAAATAAGCATTAAACTAGCAAAGAGCCATTGATTGGTTGGTACGGCTCTTTGCTTGTGCTTTATTAAAAACCTTATGGCATATCTAATAATGTTTGCGTGTGAGCATCTACTTTAACTTCGTAGTTTTTAGCGCTTAAGCCCAATAGTTCTGGCAAGGTTGCCGCTATACATATAGACGAGAACGTACCCACTACAATGCCGGTAAATAATGCAATAGCAAAGCCTTGCAGTGGTGCGCCTGCAAGTAACCAAACGCTGGCAACCGTAGCAAGTGTGGTACCCGACGTTATTAAGGTACGTGTTAGCGTACTTTTAATCGCATTATTAATAATAGTCGCTGGGCTAAGTACATTGTTTGATTTGACACGTAAAAGCTCGCGTACTCTATCTCCCACTATTATTGAGTCGTTAAGTGAGTAACCAATAATAGCCAGTAAGCTGGCCAGCACGGTTAGGTTAAACTCAATTTGTAATAGTGAAAATAACCCAAGTACGAGTATTAAATCGTGCACTAGCGCAACCACAGAGCCAACAGCTAAACGCCATTCAAAACGCACTGCAAGGTAAAGCATTACCGCAATCATTGCAGTAAACATGGCTAAACAGCCTTGATCAAATAACTCATCGCCCACTTGCGAGCCAATATAGGCCGACGATAAAACCTGTGCGTTTATATAATCGTTTTGTGTAACAGCGCTTTGCCAATCAAGGCTATTAGCTGTTGTTGATGTAGTTGATGTACTTGGCGCTTCTCTTAATTGAAAATGGCTATTACCTTGCGCGGTTAGCTCAAAATCACCGTTGTGATTTTTAGCAATAAACGATTGAAGCTCTTTTAGTTCAACACTTTGGTTGGTTGTAAACTCAGTTAAATAACCGCCGGTAAAATCCAGGCCGAAATTTAGCCCTTTTTGCGTAAGCGTAAATACCGATAGCAGCACTAAAATAGCACTTAAAAGCATACCCATAAAACGTAAACGTGTGCCCTTTTCACCTTTCAAAAAAGTGTTAAGCATGTGCTTTTACTCCTGCTTTTTTACCCATTTTTAAATACAACGTTTGGCTTAATATTTTTGATACGTACACACCTGTAAATACAGACGTTAAAAGCCCCAGTGCGAGTGTAATGGCAAAACCTTTAACGGGCCCATAGCCTATGCCATATAAAATAAGTGCGGTGATCATGGTGGTTATATTGGCATCAAATATTGTATTTGCGGCTTGTTTATACCCCTCTTGAATAGCCTGATACGGTGCACGGCCTTGGCGGCGCTCTTCTTTAATGCGTTCAAATATTATTACGTTAGTGTCTACCGCCATACCTATAGTTAGCACTAGGCCTGCAATACCCGGCAGCGTTAACACAACCCCTGGTAATAATGACATTAAACCCACAAGCGACGTTAAATTTAATATAAGTGCCACGTTTGCAATAAGGCCTAAACGGCGATACCAAAGCGCCATAAATGCAAGGGTAATACCCATACCTAACATAAGCGCAGCTAAGCCATTACTAATGTTTTCGCTGCCGAGGCTTGGCCCTATTGTTTGTTCGTGCACAATTGTAACGGGCGCGGTAAGCGAGCCTGCACGTAGTAGCAATGCAAGGTCGGCTGCAGCTTGTTGGCTTTTCATATTGGTAATACTAAAACGCGAACTTAAATGCTGAGCAATATTAGCAACATTAATAACTTCGCTTTTTTTAACTACTTCGCCTTTAGCATTTTGAGAGTACTCAGAGTAGACCGTCGCCATTGGCTTACCAATATTGGCTTTTGAAAACGCCGACATTGCATCCCCGCCTTGGCCGTCTAGGCTTAGCTGTACCAGTGGTTTACCCCAATCGTCGCGGCCTATGTTTGCATTATTAATATGGTCTCCTGTAAAAATTGGCACAGGGTCAAGCTCAATCGTACCGCCCGATTGCATATTAAATGTTTGTCCGCCTATTTCTTTTAATTGATAAAAACCAAGCGATGCAGTTGCACCAATAATACGTTTTGCTTCGGTTGGATCTTGCACACCTGGTAGCTCTATACGAATGCGATGTTTGCCTTGTTGCTGTGTTACCGCTTCGGTAATACCTAACTCTTCAATACGTGAACGAAGAGTTGTAAGGGTTTGCCCCATTACTTCTTTATCAAACGCACTGCGGCCTTGCTCTGAATAACTAAATTTGGCGGTTTTAACGCTGCCGTTATTGCTTGTTACAACGGCTAAATTAGCAAAGCGGCTTTGTAGCTCTTCAATAACAGGGGTTAACTTGTCGGTTGCATTAGGCAATGCGTTTATTTCAAACCCGTGCTGAGTTTGCTGCGCTTTTATACCATGTGCTTTTTGCTTAATAATAATTGATTTAGCTTGTTGATACGCACTGACTAATTGCTCATCAACGGCTTTATCTAAATCTACGTCTAGTACAAATAGCACACCGCCATTTAAATCAAGGCCCAGCTTTATTGGCGATAAACCAAAATCTTGTAACCATGTAGGGCTGGTTGCATGCTCAACAATTTTTACTTGCGTGTTTGGGTATTGCGCTTTTATAGCCGCTTGCGCCTGAGCGCTTTTAGTTGGCTCGTTTAAAAGTACATTAATAGTTGACTGTTTATCTACGCCCTGCTCAACCTCAAGCCCTTGGTTATTTAAAAAGGTAACTAGGGTTTTAGTGCTCGGTAAAGATTGTGTTTCGCTGTGCGGAGCAGTACTGATGTGCAACCACGATTTATTTGGATATAGGTTTGGTAATGCGCTAATAGCTAATAATACCAATACTATTAGCATGGCTATATAGCTTAATTTGAACTTAGCCGTAGACGGCTTTTTATCTTTTTTAAAACTTAACATGTTTAATCCTTACTATCAGCCATTAGCTGATAACGTACTTTTTAAAAGCACAATTAATCTGCAGGCTAAAACTTTAAAAGTTAAAACCTAAATAAAATTAAATAAGGAAAATTAAGCGTGGT
Source organism: Pseudoalteromonas sp. NZS100_1 (assembly GCF_015864285.1). Lineage (NCBI taxonomy): Bacteria > Pseudomonadati > Pseudomonadota > Gammaproteobacteria > Alteromonadales > Pseudoalteromonadaceae > Pseudoalteromonas > Pseudoalteromonas sp. NZS100_1. The sequence goes on along the minus strand of NZ_JADYXN010000002.1, from coordinate 72,333 downwards.
AGGTAGTGACAGCAGTGTAGAGTAAGTTAACGTCTTTCCAGCCACTCAAACGCGACTTTTTACTATTAGTAACAAACGTGTACCAAGGTTGTATAGGGTTAACAGCGCGTGGTTTTAAAAATATATGCCTAACAAGGTTTTGAGCAAAAAATTCAAAAACAACATCGTATTCAGACTCACTTTGAACAGTGTGCAAAAACAATGATGAATTATTGGCAGTTAACCTTGGTTGGTGCGCGTCAAAATCGGTTTGATGCGTTTTTTTATGCTGCGTAGTATCTACAGACTTAGTAATAGGCTGTATTTTAGTTAGATCGGTAATATCAGTAAGCGAAACCTGCGTACTTACATTAATATTTAAATTTTGTGAGGCGTCCATAGCATTGCTTTGCACACTAAAAAGTGCAGCAAGTAGCAAAAAGGCAGTTAAAAACACTCTAAATTTAAACATTCACGTTTTAAAACTAAAATAAGGGATGCGTAGTATATAAGGGCTAGTATTTGAAATACAATAGCCTTTAGTTATTTACTATCTATTTTAATTTTACTGAGACTTTTAATGCGCCCCAGACAAAGCAGTGAAAAACGACCAGACGCCATGAATTTACGCCAAAGTGTAAAAACACTGTGGCCCTACCTTACAAAATTTAAAGGCCGTGTTTTTATTGCACTTATGGCGCTTATAGGCGCAAAAGGTGCCACGCTTTTAATGCCTTGGGCACTTAAAGAAATAATAGACTCGGTTGATAAGTCGATTAACCCACTGCTAGTTATTCCCGCTTTATTGTTATTGATGTACGGCGCGCTGCGTTTTGCCAGTGTATTTTTAGGTGAAATAAGAGATGCTGTATTTTCGCGCGTAACCGAGCACGCCATGCGTGATATTGGTTTAAAAGTATTTAAGCATTTGCACTCGCTTGAGCTGGCTTTTCATTTAGACAGGCAAACTGGCGGTATTAGCCGCGATATAGAACGCGGTACTAGCGGGTTAAGTTTTTTAATGCGTTTTTTAATGTTTAACATTGTGCCTACTTTGTTTGAAATACTGACCGTTGCGATTATTTTTGGCACGTTGTTTTCTGTTTGGTTTGCGCTTATTACATTACTGGCCGTCGCTATTTATATTACTTTTACTGTGGTGGTTACTCAGTGGCGAAACCGCTTTATTAGAGAAGCAAATGCTGCCGACAATCAAAGTAATACCCGCGCCATAGACAGCCTACTTAATTATGAAACTGTAAAATATTTTAATAATGAGCAGTTTGAAGCAAAAACATACGACACCTTTTTAGCAAACTGGGAAAAAGCCCGTTTAAAAAATAGAATGTCGTTGCTCGCGCTCAATTCAGGCCAAGCGCTTATTATTGCTTGTGCTATTACCGCGTTAATGTGGTTGGGCTCAACCGAAGTAGTTGCAGGTGCGCTCTCTATTGGTGAACTTGTGATGATTAACGCGTATATGATTCAATTATTTTTACCGCTTAACTTTTTAGGTTTTGTGTACCGCGAAATAAGACGCGCGCTAACCGATCTTGAAAATATGCTTGGGCTACTTAACAAAAAACCACAAATAACCGATGCACTTAATGCAAAAGAACTCAATATTAGCCAAGGTGAAATAACATTTAAAAATGTAAGTTTTAGTTACGATGCGCATCGCCCTATTCTTAATAACCTTAGCTTTAGTGTTAAAGCTGGCAGCAAAGTAGCCATTGTTGGTGCCAGTGGTGCTGGTAAAAGCTCATTAGCCCGACTTCTTTATCGTTTTTATGATGTAAGCGGTGGTGAAATTAGTATTGATAATCAAGCCATAAATTCAGTAACACTTAATAGTTTACGAAAAGCCATTGCAATAGTCCCGCAAGATACCGTGCTGTTTAACACGACTATTCGTGAAAATATCGCTTACGGTAGGCCATCAGCAAGCGATGCAGAAATTGATGAAGCCATTGCTATGGCGCATTTAAAAAACTTTATAGCAACTCTTGATAAAGGCGATAAAACGCTGGTTGGCGAGCGCGGTTTAAAAGTATCCGGCGGCGAAAAACAGCGTATTGCTATTGCGCGCGCTATTTTGAAAAAGTCCCCTATTTTAATTTTTGATGAAGCAACTTCTGCTCTCGACTCTCATTCTGAGCAAGCTATACTCGCAGCAATGCGTGAAGTTGCCAGTAACCATACGAGTATTGTTATTGCCCATCGCCTTTCTACTATTACCGATGCAGACACCATTATTGTGCTCAAAGCCGGACAAATTATTGAGCAAGGTAAGCACGATGAGTTACTTGCACTCGCCGGAGAATACGCTCGTATGTGGGAACTACAGCATAAAAAATAAGGGATAGTAGGCGTGAGTTTACCTCGCGCTTTTTGAGCTAATTTAAACAATCGCGGCATAAAGCCCCGCCTACACATAAATTTAAGCCCCAGCCCACGAATACATCTAAGCATCGCTATTAAACCGTAGGCGTGAGTTTACCTCGCGCTTTTTGAGCTAATTTAAACAAGCGCGGCATAAAGCCTCGCCTACACATAAATTTAAGCCCCAGCCCACGAATACATCTAAGCATCGCTATTAAATATAGGCAGGAGTTTACCTCGCGCTTTTTGAGCCAATTTAAACAAGCGCGGCATAAAGCCCCGCCTACACATAAATTTAAGCCCCAGCCCACGAATACATCTAAACATCGCTATTAAACCGTAGGCGTGAGTTTACCTCGTGCTTTTTGAGCTAACTTAAACAAGCGCGGCATAAAGCCGCGCCTACAAATAAATTAAAGCCGTAGCCCACGAATAAATCGAAACATTGCTGTTAAACCGTAGGTGTGAGTTTACCTCGCACTTTTTGAGCTAACTTAAACAAGCGCGGCATAAAGCCCCGCCTACACATAAATTTAAGCCTCAAGCCCACGAATAAATCGAAACATCGCTATTAACTGTGGGCGGGAGTTTACCTCGCGCTTTTAATCTTGCTCTTCTTGCTTAATCTAAGCTTTATCGAGCGCTGTGGTGATTCACCTCAAAAGGTTTGTTTGTATGATTAATATCAATAACAATCGATAAGTTAAATATTCATAACAATAAAAATGATTCATACCTATTTGAATCCAAAAAAGCTCCTCAGGGGAACATAATGAAAAAGAGTTTAATTGCCGCAGCATTAGCTGCCACATTTATTACCGGTTGTTCAGAGCCGCAAACAACAAAAACAGACGAGCAACAACCTAAAGTAGCCACAGCAACAGTGGCAGAAAAAGCAGAATTAGGTAGTTTTGGTGTTGATTTAACAGCCCGTAACGAAGCCGTTAAACCAGGCGATGACTTTTTTATGTATGCCAGTGGCACATGGTATGACAACTACGAAATGCCTGCAGATAAAACCCGCTACGGTGCATTTTCAGGGTTAGCTGAGCGAAGCGAAGGCGATGTTAAAGCTATTATTGAAGAAATAGCAGCACGTAAAGATTTAAACGCAGAAGAAAAACTCGTTGCTGATTTTTACAACGCCTATATGGATACCGAGACACTTAATAAACTAGGTGTAGCGCCTATCAAGCCATTGTTAAGTGAAATTAGTGATATATCGTCGACTGACGATTTAGCTGAAATGTTTGGTAAGTCTTGGTTAACCGGTAATAAAGCCCCTTTTGGCGGCGGTATGTGGTTTAATCGCCTAGACCCTAACAAATATGAAATGTCACTAGGTGCGGGTGGGTTAGGCCTACCAGATCGCTCTTACTACCTTGAAGACGCTGAGCGCTTTGTAAAAACCCGTACAGCTTATGTTGCTCACATTGCTGACATGCTTGAGTTTGCAGGCACTGAAAATACCGCTAAGCGTGCTCAAGCAATTGTTGATCTTGAAACTAAAATTGCACAAGGTCATTGGCCTCGTGAAAAGCGCCGTAATCGCGATTTAACCCTAAACCAAGTTGAACGTGCCGATTTAAGCACTGCTTATCCTGGCTTTAACTGGGATTTATACTTTGCGCAAACAGGTTATAAAGTACCTCAGTTAAATGTATCTCAGCCTGAGCCAATAAAAGCGATGATTGAGCTAATCAATCAAGAAGATATTGCAGTATGGAAAGACTACCTAACGTATCACGCTATTAGCGGTAACGCAGGTTTACTATCAGAGGACGTATTTAATACTAATTTTGCTTTTTTTGGTAAAGAACTAAACGGACAACAAGAACCTCGTCCTCGATGGAAACGTGCAATAAGTGAAATGTCAGGCACAAGTTCGCTTGGTTTTGCTATTGGTAAAATATACGTAGCGCGTTACTTCCCTGAGTCATCAAAACAACAAATGTCAGAGCTAGTTGAAAACCTTCGTACAGCCCTTGGTGAACGTATTGATAACCTAGAGTGGATGGGCGATGCAACTAAAGTAAATGCGCGCGCTAAACTGGCTGCATTTGTACCAAAAATTGGTTACCCCGATGTATGGCAGTCTTATGATGGTTTAAGCATTACTAAAAACGATTTGATTGGTAATGTGAAAAACATGCGTGATTTTTTCCACGCAGAAAGTGTTGAAAAAGAGCTACAAAAAACAGACCGTAACCGCTGGGGCATGACGCCACAACGCGTAAACGCTTACTACAATAGCTCGTTTAATGAAATTGTATTTCCGGCTGCGATATTACAACCGCCGTTTTTCGATCCAAATGCCGATCCGGCTGTAAACTATGGCGGTATTGGCGCTGTAATTGGTCACGAAATGGGTCATGGATTTGACGATCAGGGTTCAAAATCAGACGAAAACGGTGTGCAACGTAATTGGTGGACTGATGCTGACCGCGCTGCATTTGACAAAAAAGCCGATCAACTGGCTGCGCAGTACAGTAAATACGAGCCAATTGAAGGTAATTTTGTTAATGGTCGAAATAGCCTTGGCGAAAATATTGGTGATGTGGGTGGTTTGTCAATGGCCTATCATGCGTACAAGCTAAGTTTAAATGGTAAAGAAGCGCCTGTAATAGACGGCGTGACTGGCGATCAACGTTTCTTCCTTGCGTGGGCACAAGTATGGAAAGAAAAACGTACTGAGCAAAGCATGCTTAACCAACTGCGTGGTGGCACGCATGCCCCAGGTCGCTTTAGAGCACAAGCGCCACGTAACCACGATGCATGGTACAAAGCGTTTGATGTAAAGCAAGGCGATGAGTTATACCTTCCTGAAGATGAACGTGTACGTATTTGGTAAGTAATACTTACATTTTATTACTTAGTAAGGCAACCTGTTATACAGGTTGCCTTTTTTATTGAGTTAAATTTACAATAATAGATATAATTCCAACGTCTAAATCCCTCGATAATCCCTCACTAAAATGCACTTTAGATGGACTTTAAACGCTACAGTTTTAATCGGCTTTAATACTTACTAGCCCTTGAATGCATTTACCTTTAGAATACGCATTATAATTTTATTCTATTATTTACATATATTAAGGCGAAACGCAGATGGGAAGAGCTTACCAAAACAAAAAAGATTCAATGGCTAAGACTGCGGGTGCTAAAACTAAAGTTTATTCTAAGTACGGCAAAGAAATTTATATTTGTGCTAAAAACGGCGGTGTAGATCCAGATGGTAACTTATCATTACGTCGTTTAATTGAACGCGCTAAAAAAGACCAAGTACCAGCACACGTTATTGACCGCGCAATCGACAAAGCAAAAGGTGGCGGCGGCGAAGACTACTCAGCAACACGTTACGAAGGTTACGGCCCTGGTAACTGTATGATTATTGTTGACTGTTTAACAGACAACAACAAGCGTACCTTTGCTGATGTACGTGTTTGTTTTACCAAAGCAAATGCTAAAATTGGCGCTCAAAACTCTGTTTCACATTTATTTGATCACCTTGCTATTTTTGTATTTGACGGTGATGACGACGAAGCAGTACTTGAAGCCCTTATGATGGCTGATGTTGATGTAACTGACGTAGAAGTAGATGACGGTAAAGTCACTGTTTTTGCTCCTCACACAGAGTATAACAATACACGTACAGCGCTTGAAGAAATGGGCGTGACTGAATTTGACGAAGACCTAATTAGCTTTGTGCCACAAATTGAAACGCCAATTGAAGGCGAAGACGTTGAAGTTATGGAACGCTTTTTAGCCATGCTAGAAGATTGCGACGACGTACAAAACGTTTACCATAACGCGCAATTCTAAAGAACAATTTAGTAAGTTAGAACGATTTTAAGCCAACAGCTATGTTGGCTTTTTTATTTTTAGAACGTGGTATAAATATATGAATTCCCTTGAAGAGCTTAAAAGTGGCAAGCTTGTTGGTGCTACTCGCCTGCAATTAGTAGAAGAGCTAACCACATTTCCTGAAGAAATTTTTAGCTTAGCTAACACGCTTGAAGTGCTCGATTTATCAAATAATAAATTATCAACACTACCTGATGAATTTGCCTGTTTAACACGCCTTAAGCGAGTATTTTTATCGTTTAATCAGTTTAAGCATATTCCTGCGGTTTTAGCTAAGTGCCCTGCTCTGATAATGGTTGCATTTAAGGGCTGTAAAATAACTGAGTTTAGTGATTATTGTTTACCAAAAAATATTGAATGGCTCATACTCACCGACAACAACATTACTGAGCTGCCTCAAACCTTTGGCCAATTTACACAGCTTAAAAAGCTCGCACTTGCGGGCAATCAACTTAAGCAACTGCCAAGTAGCATGGCGCAGTGTAAAAACCTTGAGCTTGTTAGGCTCTCTGCTAATAACTTAACACACGTAGACGACTGGCTTTTTGAACTGCCTAAACTTGCTTGGCTGGCGTTTGCCGGTAACGATTTTAATAAAGCTCAGTGCCTTACAAAGTGCAGCTTAGAAAATAAACCGCTTAACGATTACACGCTTAGCCATGTTATTGGTCAAGGTGCCTCGGGCGTTATTCATTTAGCAAAATCGGCTGATAACTCTGTAGCAATTAAATTATTTAAAGGTGCAATTACCAGCGACGGCTACCCGCTTGATGAAGTAAATTGCTGCTTACAAGCAGGCGACCACGCTAGTTTAATTAAGGTGCTTGCTTATATTGAACAAAGTGGTCAGCTAGGCTTAGTGATGGAACTAATAGATAAGAGCTTCGCTAATTTAGGCCTGCCTCCAAGCCTCGAAACCTGTACGCGTGATACCTTTAACAATGATTGCCATTACTCAACTCAGGCTATTTTAAAAATTGCACAGCAAATGGTAAGTACCTTACATCACTTGCATGTTTTTAAAGTAAGTCACGGCGACATTTATGCGCATAACACTATGATTAACCAAGACCATGATGTTTTGTTTGGTGATTTTGGTGCTTCTACTAATTTAGCAATGCTCAGTGAGTATCAACAAAAGCAGTTAGAGCTTATAGAAGTAAGAGCCTTGGGCTGTTTAATTGAAGACTTATTAGGCACGGTTACCGGCGATGATAGGCAAAGTGAGCTATTTGGTGAAATGTCCGATATGGCAAAACGCGCTATGCAACCTGTATTAAATCAAAGGCCTAAATTTACTGAGTTATTAGAAGAACTAAATATATAACTCAGTATTAATTAAATAAATTCTAAAAGGGAGCAACGTATAACACGTTGCTCCCTTTTAGTTTGTATTTATTCGAACTTTTGAATCTATTTAGTGCGCTTAAACGGATAAACCTGTTGTTTAAGCATACCTATCGGCATGTAATCCCCGACTACACCGTATGCTTTTGGCCACTCTTTTTGACCTTTAACAGCAGTACCAAACGCGTAGTCTAAAAACGAAAAGTGCGCAGCGTAGTTGCGGTCAATCGCGTCTTTATCTGACGCATGATGCCAATGATGAAACTGCGGTGTAACCATGAAATATTTTAGCCAACCAAATCTAACGCGTACATTTGCATGATTAAACACAGCCTGCAAACCCACAATAATGACGTACAAACTAATTATTTGCTGTGAAAACCCAAGTACAAATATGGGCGTGAGCACTAAGCTGCGAGTAACCAGTATTTCAAGAATATGCTGGCGAGAGCCCGCTAACCAATCCATTTCTTTGGCGCTGTGATGTACACCATGAAAACGCCATAATAAAGGAACTTCGTGATAAGCGCGATGCACCCAATATTGCATTAAATCGGCCACGAGTATAATTAAAAACAACTGCACTACAAATGGTGTTTGCTCTATATAACCTTGAATAGTCGATGATACAGCCCAGCCAAAGCCATAATGCACAAAGTGGTTAGTAACGAGTAATACAAAACCAATAATTAAATGATTTACAAAAAAGTGGTTTAAATCGCCCCGCCATTCGCTACGTAATATTTTTTGATCTTTACGATGTGGTAATAGCTTTTCAATCACGATAAATATAAGCGTTGAGCCGAGCAAATCTAAAATAAACCAATCAAGCCCTATGTAAGGCGTGTCGCTTGCAAACTCGTTTACCTCAACGTTTGGTCCGCCAAACATAATTGCCAGAATAATAAAAAACCACGCTGTAGCTCCTAAGCGTTTATTGGTATTACGTACAAAGTTAAGTAGCCCCAAACTACCCGAGACCAATAATGATGCAAACATAAGCTGACGTAAAAAATCGACACTGTAGCTTTTTCTCAGCTCTGGTGTGGTTAAGTATTCAGGAAAGTGAAAAGCTAAGACGCCTAAGCAACTCAGTATTGCTAAAAAGCAGGCTATGTAGCCACTTATGTTCCCCTCACCTATTTGTAGATGATTTGTGCGAAATATTTTTCGTGATAAAGCTCTGATCATTTTTATTATTCCTTGCTTCGTTTAAATATAACGAGATTTCCATGACCCAATATTAACAAAATTTAGGATATAAAAAATATAAATAGTTCCCTCCATAGTCTGAGTTGCAAATATACAGATAAGCCAAACACAAAAAAGCCACGCAATGCGTGGCTTGGTTGGATAAAGCTAAAACTTTACAACACTAGGGCTTATAAAAATGCACCTAATGCTTTAACTTGGTCTAACATGCGGTTTGAGAAACCCCATTCGTTGTCGTACCAAGCCATTACTTTTACTAGATTGCCATCGGCTTTAGTTTGCGTTGCATCAAAGATAGATGACGCAGGGTTATGGTTAAAGTCGATAGAAACAAGCGGAAGCTCATTATATTGTAAAATATCTTTCATTGAACCCGTTGACGCTTCTTTCATGATTGCATTGATTTCTTCTGCAGTCGTATCGCGCTTAGTAATAAACGTAAAATCAACTAAAGATACGTTGATTGTTGGTACACGTACCGACATACCGTCTAATTTACCAGCAAGTTCTGGTAATACTAAACCAACAGCTGCCGCAGCACCTGTTTTAGTTGGGATCATAGATTGAGTTGCACTACGAGCACGGTATAGATCAGGGTGGTATACGTCAGATAAATTTTGATCATTCGTATAAGAATGAATAGTAGTCATGCTACCTTTTTCAATACCTACTGTGTCGTTAATTGCTTTTGCAAGCGGTGCTAAACAGTTAGTAGTACAAGAAGCATTAGAGATGATGTGGCTATCAGCGTTAATTACATCGCTGTTTACACCATGAACCACTGTTGCATCCATATCTTTACCTGGAGCAGAAACGATTACTTTTTTAGCGCCTGCAGTAATATGTTTAGCTGCATCTTCGCGTTTAGTGAAAAAACCAGTACATTCTAAAACGATATCTACATTTAGTGCTTTCCACGGTAAGTTTGCAGGGTCACGCTCTTGCGTTAACGTTATTACGTCATCGTCAATTAACATGGTGTTATTTTCAAGTGTTACTTTTTTAGAAAATTGACCATGAACTGAGTCATACTGCGTTAAATGTGCATTAACGTTAGCAGGTGCTAAATCGTTAATTGCTACAATTTTAATTTCGCTGTTTTGAGCTGACTCATAAAGTGCACGTAAAACATTTCTACCGATACGGCCGTAACCGTTAATTGCTACATTAATCATTTTAGACTCCTATTTAAGTTCACTTGCTTGGCGAGCAAGCGCTTCAATTGCTTGCCAGTCTTTATTTTCAATTAGTTGTTTATCTAGCATCCACGTACCACCAACACATATAACGTTATTAAGCGCTAAATAATTAGGTGCGATTGCTAAGCTTATGCCACCAGTTGGGCAAAAAGTAATGTGTGGTAATGGGCCACCGATTGATTTGAGCATAGCCGTTCCACCTGCAGCTTCTGCTGGGAAGAATTTTAAATACTTAAAACCGTGCGACGCAAGTTGCATAACTTCACTTGCAGTTGCAGCGCCTGGTAAAAATGGTATATCTGATGTTTTAGCCAAAGCAATAAGCTCATCGCTCACACCTGGACTCACCATAAAATCTGCACCAGCGGCAACCGAAAGATCAAAACTTGCTTTATCTACTACCGTACCAGTACCTACATAGGCTTCAGGTACTTCTGCTTTCATCAGCTTTACAGCTTCTGCAGCAATAGGTGTACGTAGTGTTATTTCTAAGGCTTTTAAGCCACCGTTATATAACGCTCTTGCAAGTGGTGCTGCATCTTCTAATTTTTCGATTACAACCACTGGCACTACGGGTGCCGATGCTAAGATTTTTTCAATACTCATTACTTGTTCCTCATTACCCAGTATGGCTAATATTTATTCAAGTCCAAAAGCACTCGCGCCTAAATCGGCACTGCTTACGATATTTCTAAATCCAGTAAATAATTCTCTGCCTGTACCAAATGTGGCACTTGGTTGGCTAAGTTCTGCTTCACGTTTAGCAAGTTCTTCGTCGCTAACGTGTACTTTTAATATTCCGTTTGGCGCATCAAGCGTCACTAAATCACCTTCTCGGATTTTAGCAATAATGCCGCCTTCTACTGCCTCTGGTGCTAAGTGAATAGCAGCTGGTACTTTACCTGATGCACCCGACATACGGCCGTCAGTAACAATAGCTACTTTAAAGCCTTCATCTTGAAGCGTTGCCATTACTGGCGTTAATTTATGTAGCTCTGGCATACCTTTCGCTTTAGGGCCTTGCTCTTTTAGCACGGCAATAAAGTCTTGGTTTAATTCGCCACGCGTGTATGCATCTTGCAAAGCACCTTGTGAACTAAATACTTTTGCTGGAGCAGTAACAACCTGATGCTCAATAGCAACCGCTGACACTTTGATAACGGCTTTACCTAAGTTACCTGTTAGAAGTTGCAGACCACCTTGCTTACTAAAAGGGTTACTCACAGGGCGAAGCACTTCTTCATCATGTGAGTTTGCTGGGCAATCTACCCATTTAACTTTAGTTGGGCCGGTTGAGTTGCTCATGATCAGGCTATCGTCTTTATCTAAACGAGGCTCTGTCATGTATGGCGCTAAACCATCACCTAGCATTGTTTTAACGTCTGTGTGTAAATAACCGGCGCTTGCTAGTTCACGCATTAAGAAACCCATACCGCCCGCTGCTTGGAAGTGGTTTACATCAGCTGAACCATTAGGGTAAATACGTGTAAGCAGTGGTACAACTTCTGATAAATCAGACATGTCTTTCCACGTAACCTGAATGCCCGCCGCTTTTGCTATCGCAACAATATGAATAGCATGGTTAGTAGAACCACCTGTAGAAAGCAGGCCTACTAAACCGTTTATAATCGTTTTTTCGCTGATCACATCAGCTAAACATGGGCTTTCTTTATCATCTGTAAGCTGCTTAAGCATAGTTTCTACAGCATTACCTGTAAGACCATCGCGAAGCTCAGTGTAAGGATTAATAAACGAGCTACCAGGAAGGTGTAAGCCCATTATTTCCATTAACATTTGGTTTGAATTTGCAGTACCGTAGAACGTACAAGTACCTGCACTGTGATAAGACGCGCTTTCAGCTTCTAATAAGTCTTCACGGCTTACTAAACCTTGTGCAAATTTTTGACGAATACGTGCTTTTTCTTTATTAGGAATACCTGACTGCATTGGGCCTGCTGGTAAAAAGAACACAGGTAAATGACCAAACGACAATGCACCAATTAATAAACCCGGGACTATTTTGTCACAAACACCTAAACAAAAAACGCCATCAAACACATCGTGCGAAAGAGAAATTGCCGTAGACATAGCAATTACATCACGAGAAAAAAGTGAAAGTTCCATGCCGTCACGCCCTTGCGTAACACCATCACACATTGCAGGAACGCCACCAGCAACTTGTGCTGTAGCATCGAATTTGGTAGCAATGTCTTTAATTAAATCTGGGTAATCTTTGTATGGCACATGAGCCGAAAGCATATCGTTATATGAGTTGATAATAGCAAGATTTGGCTGCTCATCAGCCTTTAAGCGCGCTTTGTCATCACTGCTACAAGCAGCCATAACATGGGCTATATTTCCGCAACCTAAACCGGCACGAACTCTTGTTTGTTTTTTTGCGTGCGAAATACGTTCTAAATAATCTTGACGGGTATTTTTACTGCGTTCGATAACGCGCTGGGTAACTTCTTGAATACGAGGATGTAACATAATTTAACTCATCTCTATTAGTTAGAGGATAAAGGCTCAGTAGCAACTACAGACTCCACGTAAATAACTGTACTGAGCATCTTTGATTTACCCGTTCAAAGGTACGCTACCAGGGAGCCTCTCACAACAACCCTGACACCGGTGTCACTGTATTAACGCATAGCAATGACACCGGTGTCAACCCTAGGTAACAAAAATAGTTTAATATTTTAACATGACCGAATAATGACCTATTTGATTTTTAGGCACAAAGTATATTTTAGCAAGTTCAGAGCAAAAAAAAGCCCGAATAAGCGTCACTCATATTCGGGCTACTGTGAAAGTGTTTTTAACTCACTATTTTATCGCAGAGGTAGACTCACGTGTAATTAAGCGCGACTCAAGCGTTACCTGATACGGCTGTTCTTGCGGTTGAGCTATGTGTGAAATAAGTTGAGTTACGGCTTGTTTAGTCATTTCCTCAACCGGTTGTGCAATAGTCGTTAAACCAGGCCAAATATGACGCGCAATAGGTGCGTTATCAAAGCCCGCAATAGAAATATCATCAGGTACTTTAAGTTGGCGCTGGGTAGCTAATTTTAACACCGCTGCCGCCATGTAATCATTTGATGCAAATACAGCTGTTGGCCTAGGTGATAAGTCTAAAATACTGCGCGCGCTGTCGACACCTGAGTGATAACTAAAGTTACCCTCCTCTACTAAGCGCTCATCAAATTCTATTCCATGGCTTGCAAGTGAACGCCTGTAGCCTTTAAAACGCTGTTGCGTCGCACTGTGATCCGGGTGCCCTTTAATAAACGCTATAGATTTATGCCCAAGGCTAATTAGATGCTCAGTAATTTCAAATGCGCCTTGCTCATCATTACTACGAACTGAAATAGAATCATCTTGAAGTAAAGCTGACGCAACTCTTGCGTAAGGAATTTTTTTAGATTTTAAAAATGAAACCAGCTCGGCAAAATCACCAAAAGGAGGTGTTAATACAATGCCATCTAATCGAGAAGTCTGTAGTAATTGCTCAATATTATTTATAAGGGCTTCACCACGAAACTCACAAGGGTGTATCAATAAGTTATAGTTATTTTCTTTGCATGCTTCTAAAGCGCCCGTTTGCACCCGAGTGATATAACTTTTACTGGGATTATCGTATAAACAACCAATAATAAAGCTACGATTTTGTGCAAGGCCACGCGCAATAGGATTAGGTGTGTAATCAAGTTCTTTAAATACCGCGAGTACCTTTTCTCGGGTAGCGGCACTTACATTTGGCTCATTATTTAAAACACGCGAAACGGTTTTTTTAGAAACCCCAGCATGGCTTGCTACAATATTTATGGTTACTTTTTTCATCTATCCATTATCCAAATACAACCAATAAGGCCAAAGCCCTATTTGCTATTGTGTAAACACGCAGCAGCGCCAATAAGCGGTATGTTGTCTTGTGTTACAAGTGTTACAGGGATTTGCCCTGCGTACTGCGACATAATACCTTTTTGCGAAAATCGTTCAACAAAACGACTCTCTAGAAGTCTTGCTTGCATACGAGGCAGTATTCCACCGCCGATAAATAATCCGCCTAAAGCGCCGTAAACAACGGCTAAATCGCCGGCTACACTGCCGATCCAATCACAAAATTGGTTAAGCGTTGCATCACAAACAGTACATTCACCGCTATTTGCTAGACTACTTATTTGCGCCGCGTCTAAATTTTTAGCTGTTACACCCTTAACTGCAGCCATGGCCTTGTACAAATGCGCAATACCAGGGCCTGAAAATACTGTTTCGATAGAAACATGCGGATGATCTTTACGTAACTCATTTAATAATAAGGTATCGAGCTCATTAACAGGTGCAAGCGATATATGCCCTCCTTCTGAACTTAAAACAGCGGTAGATTGCGACGTTCTAACTAAACACGCTGCACCAAAGCCAGTACCTGGACCTATAACACCAATGTTTGCATTGTCATCAGCTTGACCCGATTTAACAATGACATTTTGTTTAGGATCTAAATAAGGGGCGGCGTATGCAAAGGCAGCAAAATCGTTTATGACTTCTAGTTGTTGTAAATCAAAATGAGTTTTAAATTCACTGACGCTAAAATGCCAACCTAAATTAGTTAAATGCACTTGCCCAGCTTTTATTGGACCTGCAACGGCTAAACATGCGCGTTTAGGTGTAATATGCGGGACTGTTTGTAAATATTGCTCAAGCGCACTTTGAAGTGAGCCAAAATTAGCACTAGGGAAAATATTAATGTGCTCTATTACAAATTGGTTGGTGTGTTCATTAAAAGCAGTGATTAAAGCAAAGCGGGCATTAGTGCCGCCAACATCAGCAACTAAGATGGGATCAAATTGTGCAGAAGCGTTTGGGCTCATAGTATTATCTCTTTTGTTAAGCGACTCATGCTTATTATTTTACAATGGTGTACCATTGTTATTTATACTTTGAGCTATCACCTCAAAGTAGCTATCACAGTAAAAAAATGCTGCCTATAAAATATATAAACAGCGAATACGTTTTGACAACAAAATGATAAAACATTGACATTATGACACCGGTGTCAGCCGTTTATCAATAAAAATATACGTTAATTCACAAAAAGCTTGAAATTATTCATTAATAACCGAAAATGGCACAATTATTTATCAAATTAATTAAGTTGTAACAATGAAAGGTAAAGCCACCTCATTTGATATTGCCCACTATGCAGGGGTATCTCAATCAACTGTATCTCGCGCTTTACGTAACAGCCATCTTGTTAATGAAGAAACACGTAAACGTGTTTTCGATATAGCTAAAAAGCTTAATTATAAAGTTGATAAAAATGCCAGCAACTTGCGTACACAACAAAGCAGCACACTTGCATTACTTCTTTTCGAAGACCCTACTTCTGATGAGTCACAAATTAATCCTTTCTTTTTAGCCATGCTTGGCAGCATTACCCGTGCTTGCGCTAAAGAAGGTTACGATTTATTAGTATCATTTCAATCGGCCAGTGCTGATTGGCAAGCAGACTATGAAGATAGCCACAGAGCCGATGGTATTATTTTACTCGGTTATGGCGATTACATTGATTACCAACCAAAATTTAATACCTTACTTGAACAAAACACTAAGTTTGTTTGTTGGGGTGCAACCGTTGATAACCGTCCCGATTTAACTGTTTGTTGTGATAACTACGGTGGCGGTAAGCTTGCCGCTGAGCACTTTATTGCTCACAGCAGAACTGATTGCGCTTTTATTGGTGATGCATCTGATCATAGCCCTGAATTCTTTAGTCGTTTTCAGGGCTTTAAAGATGAGCTACTGGCTAACAACGTAAAAATAAACGAACGTAAAATGGCTAATGCTATATCTACTGAAGAATCTGGATATCACGCCACTCGTTCGCTTATCGCTAATAATATTAAATTTAACGCCTTATTTGCTGCAAGTGACTTAATTGCTATTGGGGCTATACGTGCACTTAAAGAAGCAAATATTAACGTGCCAAAAGATGTTGCGGTAGTCGGCTTTGATAACATAGCCATTGCTAGTTATGTAAACCCACCGCTGACGACGATAGAGCAAAACACCACTGTTGCTGGGCAAATGCTCGTAGAGAACTTATTAAAACTGATACGTGGTGAAGAAGTGCAAAGTACCCTATTAGCTCCTATTCTAATTCCTAGAAGGTCAAGCTGAGCCTGCCTGATAAAATAAAGCAAAATTAACAAACCATTCTAATTGGCAGTTACAACTACTTAAATTTTATTCAGTATATTTTTATCTATTCATTTCACTTTTCTTTCTGATGTATTCATATCTCACAAAAATTCAAAATTTAGATATAAAAAAAGCCTCTAACGAGGCTTTTTGCTAAATTCTTTTTTAACTCAGACTAATACCAATCCGCAATAATACTTAATCATTTTTCGGGGGCTAAACATGTCGCTATCTGTGTTAAAAAATTCTTATTTAGAACAACTAAATAGCAAATTTTTTGCCTAGCTATCAACACGTTTTTCCATCCTAAAAATAAATCACTTAATTAAGCGAATTGGTATAACAAGTTATTAAAAATCGTAAGACGCTGATAATTGAATTCTACGAGGAGACTGGTAAGACTGAGCTAAACCAAATGTAGCATTTCCATCGCCAGCAGCTATTTCTGCAGCTTCGTCGTAACGAGTTTCAGTAGAAGCATCAAATACGTTAAATACATCCATAGCTAAACGAACTTTCTGATCGTTAAAGCGAAGGTTATAAGTAAAGTTAAGATCTAAACGTGCTGTCCATGGTGTAGTACCCATGCTGCCACGAGGGAAACGTTTGTCACCTACATAGTAAGTATCACCGTATACGTATTGATCAGGGTCTGGAGTATAACCTTGACCTAAAGCAGTCCAAGGACGTCCAGATGCGATATTAACATTAGCACCAATTAAGAAGTCTTCTGTAACAGCAAATGCACCATAAATTTTAATGTTATGACGACGATCTGCAGGTAGATTACCATTAGCACCATCCATTAAATAAGGGTAATCCCAATCTTGCGTAAGACCAGCATCATCTTGACCATTATCAGATTTAACAAAACCTTCTGTATTACCATAGTTGTGAGACCATGTGTATAGCGCTTTTAAAGACCAAACCTGATCCCATGTTTTTTCTAATGTTAAATCAACTGATGCGTATTTACGCTTAGCTTCCGGGTAACCTAACTCTTGTGCAGTAAAGCTATATTCTTCAGTGGTGCCGTCACCATCAAGATCGAAATTGAAAGTAGCGCCATTGCCAGGATTAAATAAGAACCAGTTCTCACCTAAATATTCACCATTTTCATCATTAAAGATATAAGAACCATCATCAATTTGATTACCTAAAACACGGTAAGTTGCCTTGATACCCCATGACCAATCATCATTAATTGCTGCTTGATAACCAATCATATACTCATCGTTATACATTGGTTCAAGATCTTTATCAGATAAGGTATTTGATGGTTTTGCAGTACCGTCACCACCATTAGAAATAGCAGGATCACCTAGCTGAGTACCTAAACCAACAGGAGTACCGTCTGCGTTTAAGCCTTCATATGCATACCATGTTTGAATATAAGTCTCTGCACCCGCTAAACGAATATTTGTATTAGCTGCAACTGGTAGGTAATAACGACCAGCAGTGAAGAACAACTTACTATCGCCATCTCCATTAATATCCCAAGAACCACCTATACGAGGGGCAATTTGGTTATCAATAGAAACAAACTCTTCGCCATCTGCATTGTAGTTAGTAAAACTATCATTACGAAGGCCTAATGTTAATGTTAAATCTTCAGTAACTGACCATTGATCTTCAATATAAATAGCCCAGTTTTCTACTTCAAACGAACCGCCATTTTTATAATCGCGTACACGTGTTGTCTTCATTTCTTCAGGTAAGACATAACCATTAGCCAGTCTAGCGCCTTCTTCGTATGTACGATAATAGTAGTAAACGCCACCAGAGTTTTGTGTTGTTGAATCAGCTGTATTAGTTTCAGAATCATAACCAAATTTTAACGTATGCTCATCGTTTAGGTAATAATCAAAGTCAACGCGCAATTGCTCACGTTTATCTTCATTTTCACCAACGGTAAAGTTTACATAACACGTAGTATCCTCACCTAAATCGGCATCATAACCTGTAGGACAATCATCAAAGTCTGAGTAATCAGTTTCTGAAAACTTAACCTGACCAAACATTGCTGACATACTTAGATCATCTGTAAGGTTACCAGTATAACGCAATGCAAAACTTTCTCCGCCTCGCTTATGGTAAGCTGTACCACCATCTTCAGTGTAATTACCATTTCCTTGAGGGTCTGAAATTGTTTTTTCAGAATAAGTTCGTTTATCACTAAAGCCCCAAAGCATTAGTTGATGATCTTCGTTAATATTCCAGTCAAAACGAGCTAGGTAATATGGGTCATCATCTTTTTCAACTGTTAAATCTGTTTGAGATGCATTACCGTATTCGTAGTCATTATCTCTTGCAGTGTAAATACCATAGAAGAATAATGTGTCTTCAACTATTGCACCTGAAGCATAAATACTTGTTTCAAATGAATTGTCGTAGTCGTCTTGGTTATTAACATATAAATCGCCAATACAATGGCCATCCGCGTCTTCACAGCGATCATTTTGCTTGTAAAGTGAATCAGGAGCTTGCTCACTTAACGAGTCAGATGAATAAATCGTTTCAACACCAAAGTGAAAATCATTAGAACCAGATTTAGTAACTGATGAGATTAATCCACCGGTAGTACGCCCGAACTCTGCAGAATAACCACCCGTTTTAACTTGGAAGCTATCGTACGCGGTAAATGGGATTGTTGCACCGCCAAGACCATTTCGGAAATTAGTCATATTTAGACCATTCACGTAATAAGCATTTTCAGCTACAGAAGCACCACCAAATGAAGCTTGGTCGCCAAAACGACTATCCCCTTCAGTTGCGCCAGGCGCAAGCAATGCTACTGAAGTTACTGAGCGAGATATTGGTAGTAGCGCTAGTTCTTCAGAGCTAATATTTAATGAAGACTCTGATGCAGAAACATCTATTGCACGAATAGAGCCACCTACAACAGCAATTCTTTCGATATTACCTGTAGTTAGTGGAATTTGAATGAGAGCTGTTTTACCTACCCCTATAACAACATCTTTAACTTGAGCTTGGTCAAAACCAGATTGGGATACTGTAATATCATACTTACCTACTGGCACTTGCTTAAGATCAAACTCACCATTTGCATCAGCAGTTAGTGTTTTAGAATAACCTTTGCTTTTATCTGTTATTGTTATTGATGCACCCGCTAATGAAACACCTGACTGAGCCGTTAAGCTACCTTTGATAGCGCCATTAACGTTATCTGCCATTGCTGGCATTGCCGCACTTAACGTCATTGCAACTGCTGCAGCAGTGAATGAGCGTTTAAATGTCTTAGAAAAATTATGGTTCATTTTTGATTTATCCCTAGATAATTAGATTATTATTTTTTATGTCTTACGTTAAATACTTTATATAACGCCTACTAATTTAAAGTATTTAACCCCCTTAACGTGTAAGGAGAAACAAATTAATAACACAATAAAAACAAACTTGCCAACAAAATGCGACAGCAATTAACAGGAAAATTACCATAAAAAACAATAAATTAACAAAAAACCAAGGATAAAACCAAAAAACAAAATAAAAACAAAAAAACAAACATATAATTTACATTGTTAGTTGTTTGCAAAACCAACAAAATGAATAAAAAGCAGGCTCCATTATTTATAAAAACAGCGCCATAAACACCATTAAAGAACAACTCTTATACAATTGACTTAAAACCCCTATCAAAATACTATCCCACTTAATTAGCATAAATATTCACACTACACTTCACAAACCCTATACCGTTGCAAAAAACGGAATTTAATTTAGAAAAAAAAACGCCTAATTAAAATCTTTTTTTATGTCATATAATTTCTAAATCATTACTTAAATGACTCGAAAACCACCAAATAATGATCCCAAACTCGTTTACCACGGAGTAAACGTACCTGCTTAATATATTTTGCATGTATCCAAACTTTAGGTGTAGCTGAGTTTGTGTCCTCACCCAACTTATAACCTGCTTTATTTACACCTATACATCCCACGCTTATTTTGGTAAAAAAATGCCGCTATTAGCAAATTACCCTAACTCTTTTACATAACTATTTTTAATATCAGCTTGTTTTACATCATTTAGCGCATTACTTGCTAATAACGTTAAAATAAGAGAGCGAAAAATGGCTAATACTATACCCACTGAATAATTGAGGTATCACGCCGTTCACTTATCGCTAATAATATTAAATTTAACGCCTTATTTGCTGCAAGCGACTTAATTGCTATTGGCGCTATACGTGCACTTAAAGAAGCTAATATTAACGTACCAAAATTTGTTGCATCGGCTTTGTTATTACAGTCATTGCAAATTACGTAAACTCACAACTAACTACAATAGATCGAAACACCACTGTTGCTGGGCAAATGTAGTAGAGAACTTATTAAAATTGATATGTGGTGAATAAGTACAAAGTGCCCTATTAAATCCTATTCTCACTTCTAGAAGGTCAAGCTGAGCCTTCTTAATTAAGCAAATACTGATTACATCTGTTCACATTCATTTACAAACAATAAAATCATATAATAAACAATATATTAAAAAAAACACCACCCAAAAAACTATACTTTTTCATCAAAAAAACATCAATTACACATTCCTTAGCAACAGCAATTTGTTAACTGCATTTACTATTTTGTTTCTATAATGTAAATTTATTGTACCGCTATGATCTTGATCTGTAACTTTATAGCCTAAATAACAACAATATCTCAGGGATTTACATATGTTTAAAACTAAAGCTCTATCAAATGCAATAAGATACTCTTTATTGCTAGGCTCTGTAGCCTTAGCGCCTAACGCGCTAGCTCAAGAAAATGACTTGAATTCAGACGTAGAATTAGAAGAAGAAGCACCTGAACGAATAGTTGTAACAGGCTCACGTATAAGAAAAGCTGAATTTTCAAATGCATCACCAATTCAAATTATCAATGGCGACTTATCTCGTGAAATGGGTTTATTTGATGCAGGCTCAATGCTTCAATCGACCAGCCAAGCGGCTGGTGCTCAAATAGATAATACATTTGGTGGTTTTGTACTAGATAACGGTCCGGGCGCTGCAACAATCGGATTTCGTGGTTTAGGTGCTGAACGAACTCTTGTACTTATTAATGGCCGAAGAATGGCTCCTGCTGGCGTTGGTGGTGCACCAACATCCCCTGATTTGAACTTAATACCTGGCGTAATGATTGAGCGTGTAGAGAATTTATTTGATGGCGCATCAACCGTTTATGGTTCTGATGCGGTAGCGGGTGTAGCTAACGTAATATTAAAAAAAGATGTTGAAGGTTTTATTTTTGATGCATCTTATCGTCAACCTAAAGGTGAAGGCGGTGAAGAAACTGTACTTTCGGGTATGTGGGGCAAAACCATGGATAATGGTTTTATCACTATAGGCGTTGAATATTCAGAACAAAAATCTCAATCTTTATCTGGTAACCCTTTTGTTAAAGGGTGTGAAGAGCGTATTTGGGAAGCTGAAGATGGCAGTATCGTAACGAGAAACAGTGGCTATGGTCCTGTGGCGAGTGGTGAAGATTCATGTGATATTTTCCCTCTAACAAATCGTATTAGCGTACCTTCTTTCTTTGGTAGTGTTTATTACACTCCTAATTTTACAAACACTGGTATTCCAAACTTCAGCGAATCAACTGTACCATCAAGTCTTGAAGGATTTTTACCTTCATGGGTAGCTGGCGATTTCGATGGCGATGGTATTAATGATGGTGTATTTGTTGATGGTAACGGAGATGGTTTCCGTGACGTTGATTTCCAAGACCCTCTATACGCTTTCCAACAATCTGATTACTACAAAAGTGGTGATTACAGAAGTAAAAATGAACGTATTTCACTAATGCTTAATGGTGAATACAACTTCCAAGACGATAACGACACAACTTTCTACTATGAAGGTTTATACGCTAGTCGTAAATCTCCAATTTTTAGCCCTGGTGCACAAATATTTCAACAAGTAGCGGCATCAAACCCATATAACCCTTGTGGTACAAACGGTATTGACTGTTTTGGCGTGTTAGGTGTGGGCCCTGGTGGACCTGAGGCCGTTCAGCCAATCATCAATATCCGTGGTGACCGTGATCAAACTGAGGTTGAAGTATCACAATATCGTTTAGTTACCGGTGTTACTGGTAATCTAGGTATGTTCGAAAACATTGGTTTAGACAATTGGTACTACGACGCGTCTGTATCGTACAGCGCATCTAAAGGTACTGACCACCGTGTTGGTATTGATGAAGAACGCTTAATTAACTCATTAGAAACCGCTGTTCTTAATGATGATGGTACTGTTACCTGTGGTACCGGTTCTGATGGATGTGTTCCTGTTAATTTATTTGCAGACAGTATTTACCAAGAAGGTGGCGGTACGCTTTCACCTGAAGAAGCGGCCTATTTATTTATTGACCGCGACATCGAAACTAAAGTAAACCAGTTTGTTTTTAATGCATTCATGGGTGGTGACTTCTTCGCACTACCATGGAATAACGAAACAGTTGCAGGTATCGTTGGTATTGAATATCGTCGTGATGAGATTGAATCAAATCCTAATGCAGCAGCATCACAAGGCTTACTATGGGGCTACTTTGCTGACCAAGGCGCTGATGGTTCTCGTAATCTAAAAGAAATATTTACAGAAGTTGACTTCCCTTTACTTAAAGGAGTTAAAGGTGCTGAAGAACTTACATTTACAGCTTCTGGCCGTGTTTCTGAGGAATCTTTCTACGATGCTGAATCAACTTATAGTCTTAAAACTATCTACCGTCCTGTTGATTGGTTTACTCTTCGTGCTACAAAAGGTACTTCTTATAGAGCGCCAAACTTACGTGAACGTTTCTTAAACGGTACGTCTGGTTTTAATACAGTTGCCGATCCATGTGTTGTTCCGGAAGATGCTCGTAATATTGACCCATTGAACCCAGGTTCAGCAGCTACATATAATGCAGCTGAAGAAACACGCGATACAGCGGTATTAAACGCTTGTCAAGCATCAGGTATTGATCCAACTACTCTTGGTTTAGGTCAAGGTGGGACTGATTCATATACTGGAACTTATAGCGCTGAGATTGAAACTGGCGGTACAACTGAGCTTAGTGCTGAAACATCAGTGGCTAAAACATACGGTTTTATCTTTGAACAACCGTTCACTGATGCATTTGATTTAACAATGTCATTAACTCGTTTTGATATTGAAGTAACAAATAGTATTGCAGAGCCAAGTGCTTTCTACAGTATTGGTCAGTGTTATTCTGCTGATGGTAATGATGCTTTTTGTAGCCGTATCGGCCGTGACGAAAATGGTCAAATTGATTTAGTTGATGCTAGCTTTATCAATATTGGTTTAATCTCTTCTAAAGGTTTTGATTACAATATCTACTTTGAAACAGATACGGTAATTGCAGAAGAAAACTTAGGTATTACACTAGACCTTCAAGCCACGCGCATGACAGAGCAAGTTTTTGATGTACTTGGTACTATTGATGACAATATGGGTGAGCCAGATTCACCAGAATGGCGCGGTACAGCACGCTTACAACTTAAATATTCTGATTTTAGGTTTAACTGGGAAACACGTTTCATCGGTAAAGGTCGTGAAGATGAAGATGATTTAGGTGAATTCGAAGAAGGTACTGCAGGTTGTCGTGGTTTAACTGACGCAAATGGTGCTCCACTTAAATGTCGCCCTGTTGGTTTCACTGATGACTACTTTGTACATAACATCGGTATGACTTGGTCTAACGATGCTTATAAAGTGAACTTTGGTGTACGTAACGTATTTAATGAAGCTCCACCAAAAGTAGACCCAAATGGTTCTTTCTCAAATACTAACATCCCTCTAGGTGTTGGTTATGATACTTCAGGACGTAGCCCATACATCAGTTTTACAGCTTCTTTTTAATTAGAATTGGCTGAGTATATATTCAATCCAGATGGCCTAAAATTTTAGGCCATTTTTTTTGAGGGAATAAAAAATGAAACTTAAAAAAAGAATGTTAGTAGGATTTACCTTACTAAGCCTATCTTCTTTCGCTAATAGCGAAACTGAAGATGCGACACAAGTGAGCAGTATCGATGCTTTCTCAATGTCATCTGCTATTCGTAGTGTTGTAGCATCACCTGATGGTAAGAAGCTTGCTATTTTAAGAGCTACTACCAAAAATGGTGACTATATAATTGAGATAAGAGATCCAAATAACCTAGAAGCAGACCCCGTAAGGTTGGGCGCTGATAAAATGCTGATATCTTCCATCGTATGGTTAAACGATGAAAAAATAGGCGTTATGTTTAGACAAATACTAGAAGATGGAAGTCGCAAATACTGGGTTAATAAGTTTGCAATAACTGATGCAGATGGTAAAGGCGACTGGTTATTACCATTTAAGAAAAAGCGAAATGTTCAATTTAATATAATAAATATACTTCCAGACAAAAAAGATGAAGTACTTGTAGAAGTTGATATTAATAATAACTACATTCCAGATGTAGTGAGATTTAATATTAACACTGGACGAAGCGTTACTGTAATGCGCGGAAATGAAAAAGTATCAGGCTCGTTTGTTTCTGACTACGATGGTGAAATAAGAATAGCCCAAGGTTGGAATAAATCTGATAACGCAATCGATTATTATGCCCGAGATAAAGGCAATGATGATTGGAAAGTAATTAAGCAAGTTAGTCCTAAAAAGCGTGAAAACTTTGAGATATTAGGATTTGCAAAAGGTAATCCTAACGAAGTTTATGTTAACGCCAACTTAGGCGAAAATACGACTGGCATTTATATTTACAATATTAAAACAGGTCAGTATTCTGAACGTCAATTTGGTCTTAAATCTGTAGATACAGACGGTGTTATACTTGATACCGACGGCACTTTACAAGGCTTTCGCTATACAACCAAGCAGCCTAAGTTTTATTTCACAGACCCAAACCTTCAAGCACTTAACGAATCTGTTGCTTCTTTATTTAAAGATAAGTTTGTACAAATCATTAGTAGCTCTGATAACGATAACGTATTAGTGGTGAGAGTATCTGCTGACGATAACCCAGGCAGCTATTACATTGTTACTAATAAGCAGAAGCTGACTAAAATTGGTGACCGACTTCCGTTTATTGATAAAAGTAAATTAGGATCCGTTAAATATATCTCTTATAAAGCAAGAGATGGACGCAAAATAAAAGCGTATGTAACCATCCCTGCGACTAAAGGTCCTTACCCTGCGATAGTACTTCCTCACGGTGGTCCTTGGGTGCGTGACTCTGTTGTATTTGATGACTGGGCGCAGTTACTTGCCTATCATGGTTACGTAGTTATTCAACCAAACTATCGTGGATCTACGGGGTACGGTCTGGAGCATTGGATAGCCGGTGATAATAACTGGGGCTTGAAAAAACAAGATGATTTAGACGACGCGGCACAATATTTAATAGATAAAGGCTTAGCAACAAAAGATAAGCTTGCTTTATTTGGTTGGAGTTATGGCGGTTATGCTGCATTTGCTGCATCTATGCGTGAAAACAACATATATAAATGTGTTGTTGCCGGTGCAGGGGTAAGTGATTTAAGCCGTATTAATGCAACTCTTAACGAAAATCGCTTTTTAAGTATTTTACAACGCCCTACGATTACAGGTGTCTCTCCTGTAGAGCAAGTAGATAAAGTAAATATTCCTATACTAGTTGTGCATGGTGATATAGACAGTCGTGTTCCAGTAAAACACAGTAGAGACTTCGTATCTGAGCTTGAGAAGTACAAAAAAGACTTTAAATATATTGAGCTTGAAGATGCTGATCACTTTTCTGATACGCTTTTCTACGATCATAAAAAAGAATTTTATACCGAGTTGTTATCATGGTTTGATAATAAGTGTGGTCTCAAATAATGTAACTAAAAAGTGACACTCATTTTATTTGAAGAGCATTCTTTTGTTTTAATATTAAGTGAGTACATAACAAAAAGGCTTCTAAATTTATTTAGAAGCCTTTTTTAATAACTACAGCATTTTATACCAATCCGCAATAATACTTAATCATTTTGCGGGGCTAAACGTGTCGCTAACTGCGTTAAAAAATTCTCATTTACGACTGCATGGATGCAGAAGGTAGAGCAATGCAGGAGCAATTGCCGAGAACAACTAAATAGCGAATTTTTTGCCTAGCTAACAACACGTTTTTCCTGCCTCAAAATAGCTCACTTAATTAAGCGAATTGGTATTATATATTAGTCTTTAAGCGATTCGGCAACCACAGGGTAATAATCCCAAACTTGTTTATCACTGAGTGAGCGTACAAGCTTGATGTATTCTGCGTGTGTCCAAGCTAGAGGTGTTGCTGAGTTTGTGCCCTCGCCTAATTCATAACCTGCTTTATTTACGCCAACGCCATCCCATACTTGCTCAGGTAGCATCATGCCGCTATTAGCAAATTGCTCTAGCCCTTTTACGTAACTATTTTTAATGTCCGCTTGTTTTGCATCATCTAGCGTATTATTTGCGTTTGCGGCCGCTATTTCATAGTGTCCGCGTTCACCTGTAAAAAATGGCCATACACGACCACGTTGGCCTGGCGTGTTGCTCCTGCTTTCGGCGTAATTAGTACCTGTGGTTTCATCTTCGCCGTAACCGTCGTTGCCATAACGGCGATAGCCTGCAAATGTGCCGCTACCATCGGTAAAGTTAAAGCTGTATTTAACTTGTAAGTTATCTTCAAGCGTTTCGTCGTCATACTCAGGTAGGGTTTTAACTATACTTGAATCGTTGGCACTTCTTACTCCATAGCGGACTAATTCTAAAAAACCACCATCTAAAATCTGCTTTTTGTTAAAACCTTCACGGCCATTGTTGGCGTTAATTTTAGTATTAGAGTTAGCGTCGGTGTCTTGACCTATACGAATAAAATACTCGCCATCGGTGCTATCACCTTTTAAATTACCTTCGGTGGTAAACATTTGCGATTCTATATCATTGTTGTACTTTTTAGCCGTTGCTAAATAACGATCTGCATTTTGAGTATCACCGCTGAGTGTTGCTATGTCACTGGCTGTTATAAGGCCAGCAACAACGGCAGCCGTTGTAGAGGGAGAATAACCACTTTGCTCTTCCCAGCGCTCTTGCTGTGTAGCAGGTGGAGTGATTTGCATGTCGTTCCATAAAATTTTAGCTCTTCCGCCATCAACTAAAAAGTCAGCTGCCGGTTTTAGCATGCGTGCGTACCAATCTTTAAGTTCGTTATCACTTAGTACGTTTGCTTGATGTAACTTCCACGCAAGCATAATCGGCATAGCCGTTTGATCTAGCTGTACCCCTACCCATTCAAGTTCACCGTCAACATGTGTTTTTTGTAAAAACCATCCTGTATCACCATTGTTACCGGGGGTTTTGCTAGTAACTTGTACTTTTTCAAGGTATTCGAAGGCCGTTTTTGCAGTCGCTGTATCGCCTAAGGCCATAAATGCCATAGCTACTTGATAAAAATCACGAACCCATACCGCTTTGTAACCAGTCGAACCCTCTTTGGCTGAAACAGTTTCACCCCAAGGATTAGAAAGTGAGGCAATGAGCGCACCCGCATTAGTTTTGTCTTCTTGCGCTTTTAGTACCATTGCACTGGTATAAAGTAGCTTACCGTCATCGGCTGTTTGCTTAACCATTGTATTTAATGGCTCAAGGCTTTGTAAATAATCTTCCCAGCCTAGCGCTTCACCTTTACCGTTGTAGGCATCAAGCACATTTTGATAACCTTTAGATAAGCTCTGTGCACCTTGTTGCTGGCTTTGCTGCTGCGTTTTACCAAAGCTTAGTGCTAAATCAAATGTGGTATTACTATCGATATTACCAAGCTCTGCCAGCAGAGTGACGTTACCGGCCTTATCGCCAGTGTTTGAATATTGTTTGCTTAGTGTGTTTTGTTTTTTAAGTGAGGTGATGCCATCGCTCACACCTGTAAAGCCTACACTTTGCATTTTGAATGGCGTAGATGATTGCAACGTTAAAAAATTATCATCTTCCCATGCTACTAAGCCTTGCTCAGTGGTTTTTGCAAAATCACCTAAGCCGTTGTTGTTTATATAAGGGTTAACAGCAACATACGCTTTCACGCCTTTAAGTGATGTATTAAAAATACTGCGTACAAACAATGTTTGTCCGTCAGGGTCGGTGAATATGTGTTTTTCGAGGGTAAAACGCCCTTTCTTATCTGTACTTGTTACTTTGTAAGCAAGCGATAGTGGTCTGCCTTTATCGTCTTTATGTAAGTAATCAATTGTAACGTCTAAGTCGTCAGCTTCAGTGACTGTAAAATCTTTACCGGTTACTACAAACTGCATATCTTTAATTTGAGCTTGGTGAATGAGTCCAAACATAGTTTCGGTGATCATACCTTTGGCAATTGAAAACCATACTTTTGATACTTCACCTGTCGCAGCATTGTTATTATATTGGCCGTTTTGGTATTGCTCAAAAGAAGTACCAATTCCGGTTTTACCCGCGTAAGCCCAATATGGTTCAGCACCTGGTGCACCTGGTGCGCCAGGAGCTGCTGAAACTGTAGCGTCAATATTTTCGTTATTCGTATTTTGTGCACCACAGGCTGTTAAGCCCAAAGTTAAAAGAGCGGTAGTAATAAGGTTATATTTTTTCATTGTGTGACCCTTAGTTTGAATTTTTAACGCGCATTACAGCAATCGCAGCAACAACGAATGATGCAGCACCAATTAATAATGCGTAAATAGGCTGGTTAGAAAATACGTGGCGTAAAATAAGCCCTAAAATACTAGCGGCAAGCAATTGCGGTATAACAATAAAGAAGTTAAAAATCCCCATATACACGCCCATTTTATTACTCGGTAGTGCATTACTTAACATTGCATAAGGAAGTGATAAAATAGAAGCCCATGCAAAACCAACGCCTATCATTGGAATAAGAAGCATTTTTGGGTCTGTTATAAACATAAAGCTCGCAAGGCCCAATGCACCTAGTAGTAAGTTAAAGCAATGTGCGCCTTTTAAGCCCATCTTTTTAACTAAGAATGGAATACACATAGCGGCAATAGCCGCAAAGCCATTGTAAGCTGCAAATAAAATGCCGACCCAATCAGCCCCATCGTTAAAGGCTTTACTTGTTGCATCACTGCTGCCGTAATGAAAGCTTGTTACTGCGGCTGTGGTGTATATCCACATAGCAAATAACGTAAACCAGCTAAAAAACTGCACCCAAGCAAGCTGCTTCATTGCCTCTGGCATGGTAAATACATCTTGTACTACTTGGTAAAAACCGCCTTGTATTTTGTTAGCAGCCTTTAATGCGCTTGCTATCCACTGCACAATACCAAACGCTAGTAAGCCACCAGCAAGTAGGTATAACTCTTTTTCAAGCGATAAACCCATTACTAATGCAAGGGTTGCTAAACCTAGCACCACAAAAATAATGGCACCTTTATTAAAGTTGATATCTACTAATGCGGTGTTAGTCGGTTTGGCAGTGTGGTTTTCAAAAGCAGCTAATTGCTCAGGACTATATTCTTTGGTTCGCATAACTGTCCAAAGAACTGCGACTAGCAATACGACCCCACCCCAATAAAATGAATATTTAACAGATTCAGGGATTTGCCCTGGCGCAGCGGTATTACTTACGTCAAACCAATTGGTCATCATCCATGGTAGCGCTGAGGCTAATACCGCACCAATACCAATAAAAAAGCTTTGCAAGCCATAGCCCGTAGCACGTTGTTTTTCTGGCAGGTTATCGCCTACAAGTGCTCTAAAAGGTTCCATAGTGACATTGATTGAGGCATCCATAATCCATAACATACCTGCAGCAATCCAAAGGGTTGGTGAATGCGGCATGATAAAGAGTGAGATAGTAGTAAGTACCGCCCCTATGAAAAAGAATGGACGACGACGACCAAAACGCCCCCATGTTTTATCACTCCAATAACCAATTATTGGTTGCACTATTAAGCCCGTTAGCGGTGCTGCAACCCATAAAATAGGAATATCATCCACTTGTGCGCCTAGGGTTTGAAAAATACGGCTCACATTGCCGTTTTGTAGTGCAAAACCAAATTGAATACCCAAAAAGCCAAAGCACATATTCCATATTTGCCAAAAACTTAGATTTGGTTTGTTGCTGTCATAATTATTATTTTGATTATTCATGATTAGCCTTATTAGTTAAAACTGCGCTACTAAATGCATCTAGCGAAAGCATAAGCTTTGTAACTTCTTTGTCAGTGATGATCTTTACCGTGTTTTGTTCAAGTAAGTCGTGTAGCGGTTTATTTCGCTCAAAGGTATTAGCTTGCTCTGGTGTTAAATTAATTAATACCGTTTGTGGCTCCTCACTAAAATTACTAAAAACATAAACAGATTGCTGTCCCAGCGAGCGTACAAAACCAACAACGCGTTCGCTATTGCTAAGTGAAAGCTCTGACATGGTTCCACCTACAACAGCGGGTAAACTATTAAGAGCCATTATTGATTTATAATAATCACGAAGTGATGCTTGCTCGCTTGACAAGTTAGCGCCGTCGAATTTGCCGTTGTTCATCCATGCTTGATGCGCTGGTACACCAATGTAGTCAAAAATACTGGTGCGAGTAGATGTGCCAAAACCTGCGTTTTCAGATCCGTCCTCCCCCACATCTTGAGCAAAATATAATAAAGTAGGTGCGCGACTAATTAAGCTAGAAACTACCATTGCTGGTTTCCCCCAGCGTGCATCACCTGCAAAATCGGGGCTCGCAATGCGTTGTTCGTCGTGGTTTTCTAAAAAGTGCAACATGTGCGATTCAATATCGTTAACGTGGCTTTGGGCTGCAAAAATCGTATTAGCAGCTTGCTTACCCTGCATAATGGCTTTTAATGTGTCGTAAAAGCCGACTTTGTCATACAAATAATCCATTTTTCCTTGCTGAATATACGCTCTGTACATTTTCGGGTTATAAACTTCAGCCAATAAAAATGCATCCGGTTTTTGCATTTTGATTGATGAGTTTAAAAAACTCCAAAATTCAACTGGCACCATTTCGGCCATATCGTATCTAAAGCCATCAACGCCTTTATCAAGCCAGTACAAAGTGATATCTCTAAATTTATACCAACTATTAGGAAGCTCTTTATTTTGCCAAAAAGCGTAATGAGCGCGATAATCTTGGTTTTTTAGCTCTTTAGGTAATGCAGGAAAGTCATAGCTGCCATCTGGCTTTACACCATAGTTAACTTTTACGGTTTCATACCAATCGTTTATATCAGGTTTTGGTGCTCGCGCCCCATTCCCCGTCCATTTTGCTGGCGTTTCATCAAAAAAACCATCAGCTAATGGATGCGTATTACCACCTAAAACGAGGTAACTTTCTGACGCTGGAACCTGAAAAGACTGCCCAGGTACATAATAAAAGTTGTTATTTTTATCGTACTCTTTACTTTTATCATCCTGCTCACCAAAGTCTTTTACTCCTTTGGGTTTTGCTACTGATTTATAATCACGCGCAACATGGTTAGGGACAATATCAATAACCACTTTCATACCATGTTGATGAGTGCGCTCAATCAGATCACTAAACTCACCCAACCTATTAGTCACATTTATGGCTAAATCGGGGTTAACGTCGTAGTAATCTTTGATTGCATAAGGTGAACCTGCACGGCCTTTTACTACATCCGGATCGTCTTGGCTAATGCCGTACTGTGTATAGTCGCCCACTAACGCATGGTGCAAAACACCGGTATACCAAACATGGGTCGTCCCTAGCTCTTTAATGCCAGCTAATGCAGCATCGTTAAAGTCAGCAAATTTGCCTACACCATTTTGCTCTTTTGTACCCCAAGGTACATTTGCGGTTTGTGTGTTACCAAATAAACGTGTAAACACTTGGTATACAACAGGCTTTGTTAACTCATTTTGCGCCTGTTTAGGCATTTGCTGTTGTTCGATTTCATTATTGTCTGAGCACGCACTTGTTATAAGTGCGCTACACAGTAATGCGGGTACATAAACTGATTTTTTCATTGTGTGTCTTTTTGTCAGTAGTGTTATAGCTTTATACTAAAGATAACTGCAGCAAGCATACAGTTGCTGCATACGTATTCACTTAAACATTCACGGCGTATTAATCACTAATACCGTAGCAGCCATTGGCTCTAAGTTAATACTGTTAGTTAGTTTAAAAGTGTGTTGTGTGAATAATGCCTGCGCATTGGCATTTTTTGGTATGGCTTCTTGCATGTAATCAAGATTATGCTTTTGTTTTACTTTGTTTTTATTCATAAAAACTAATACTGTTTGCGTATCACTAACGCGAGCATAACTATAAACACCATTATTCGGACTGAAATGAACGAGCTTACCCTTTGCAAGCGCCGGGCTTTGCTTTCTAAAGTTAAGTAGCGTGCTTATAGTTTCGTGCATATCGCGCTGATCTTTACTTAACCCGACTCCAGTAAACGCATTAGCGTTTTGATTTTTGAACCCACCAGGAAAATCAATGCGTATATCACCATGATCTTTACTCGGCGTATTATCCAATAATATTTCGGTTCCATAATATATTTGAGCAATGCCGCGCGTTGTTAAAAACAAAGTCATCGCCATTTTAGTTTTAGCTAAGTCTTGCCCAAGCTCCGTATATACACGGCTCATATCGTGGTTATCAGCAAACACCATAATGTTATTGGTGTCTGGGTATAAAAAATCGTTAGCTAATGACTGATATACTTTAACCCAGCCTGTGCTCCAACTTTCATCTTCATTTAAAGCTCGAATTACCGCCTCTTGCAACGAAAAGTCCATCACACTGGGTAAGCTTGACACATACCCATCTTGATTTACTTTACCGCGCTGCCAATACGACGCTATTGCAGGGTTTGAAGTCCACTCCTCACCAACAATATTAAAGTGTGGGTATTCGTCCATAATGGCTTTTGTCCAATCACTTAAAAATGCTTTGTCTGAGTAAGAGTAAGTATCAACACGAATACCACTCAAATCCGCGTATTCAATCCACCAAATAGCATTTTGAATTAAATATTCACTTAATAATGGTTGGCGCTGATTTAAATCAGGCATGCTAGCAACAAACCAACCATCGCTAAATTGGCGTTTATCGTAGTTGCTAGCGTGCGGGTCTTGAATTGTTTGGCGCGCATGGCTTGTCGCATTTTTACCATTTTTAAATTCGCCATTAAAGTTAATCCAATCTTGGGTGGGTTTGTCTTTAACCCAAACATGTTCAGAGCCAAAATGATTAAGTACCATATCCATAACAAGGCCTATGCCTTGCTCTTTTGCTTTTACAGATAACGTTTTGTACAACTGGTTTGAACCCATACGTGGATCAACGTTATAAAAGTCTGTGATCGCGTAACCATGATAAGAATAATCTGGCATGTTGTTTTCAAGTACTGGCGTTAGCCAAAGCTGTGTCACGCCTAAATTATTTAAATACGGTAATGCGTTAATAACACCTTGAATATCCCCTCCATGTCGCCCGCCTTTAAAGCCTGGATTTGCAGCTTCTAGCATGCTTTTAACGGTGTCATTTGTGGAGTCGCCATTTACAAAGCGATCTGGGTTAATTAAATATAAAGCATCTGCACTTGTGAAACCTTGGCGTTGCGCGCTATTTTTATCTCGAGTAAATAAAGGAAACTCAAAGCTATGCGCTGTATTAGTGCTGTTAAACTTGAGCGTTCCTGCTTTGGCGTTATCGCTAATATTTAAATGAAGGAAAGCATAATTAGGGTTGTCGGTACGTGTTACGTTATTAAGTTCAACCCCTTTATACTTATCTAATTTAAATTCTTCGTTAGCTATATTTTGCTCATGCACGAGTACTGTAATGTTATTTTTATTCATTCCGACCCACCAATTGGCCGGCTCTACATTAAGTGCATAACTAAAGCTTGGTAAGCTACATGCGCTTACTAGTAAAAGTGTGTTTAAAAATCGCATTATTAAACCTTTTTAATACTGGCTAAAAAATCTTGATGAGTTGGTAGCTGCGCAACTGTTGAGTTTATCAATGTTTTTAAGGTAGAAAATAAATCGCTCAGTTGCTCATCACTTAACGAATCCACAATACTATTGTAGTCATCAGGGATAAGCCCTTGCCCTATCATTACTTGCTGCCAAGCAACCTCAGCAAATAGCTCGTCGTCTTCGCGTACTACCTTGCCTGTTTGCTTAAATAAATTCATTTTTTGGCTCAGGGAGTTAGGTATATCCATTTGCCTACATTGGCGCCAAAATGAGGAGTCTTCTCGCTCGGTGAGTTTATAATGCAAAATAATAAAATCACGTATGTGCTCTAATTCAATAACGCTTTGTTTATTAAACTCCGTTACTAACGCATCGCTAATACCGTTGTGTGGAAATAGCTTAATTAAACGCGTAACCGCAGTTTGAATTAAATGAATACTGGTTGACTCTAGCGGCTCTAAAAAACCACTTGAGAGGCCAACCGACACCACATTTTTATGCCATTGCTTTAAACGCCGACCTGTTTTGAATTTTATAATACGGGGCTCTGTAATTGGCTCAGCGGGTAAGCTTTTTAGCAGTAACTGCTTAGCATCATCATCTGACAAGTATCTACTGCAATAAACAAGGCCATTACCAATACGATTTTGCAGTGGTATTTGCCATTGCCAACCAGCACTATGTGCAATAGATCGCGTATAGGGCTTAAGCTCATGAGTACTTTTTGTTTGTACGGCTACTGCACTATCGCATGGTAAGTAATGAGACCAATCAATAAAACCTGTATTTAGTGTTTGTTCAATTAATAGTGCACGCAGCCCGGTGCAATCTATAAATAAATCCCCACTAATTTGACTGTCGTTATCAAGTGCTAGGCTTTTAACATTGCCTGTATCGCATTGTTCAACATGGCTTATTTTTGCATCTATGTGTTTAACACCGCGCGATATAGCCAACTTTTTTAAGTATTCAGCGTAAAGCGTCGCATCAAAATGATATGCGTAACTCAGCCCAGGTAGTTGGGTATTAGGAATGGTATTTAAAGGGGCAAATTTATGCTGTTTAGCCGCTTGGTAATTGAGTGAAAAATCCCATAGTTCGTCTTCGCACCCCGTAACTTGGCCTTTTAACCAAAAATTATAAAAATCACAAAAAGGAAAGTCTTTACCAAACGAGCCAAACGCATGCATGTAGCTATGCCCTGGCGTTTTCCAATTTTCGAACTCAATACCTAATTTTATTGAAGCATTAGTGGCATTAATAAAATCTTGCTCGTTTATACCCAGCGCGTTATTAAGTTTAACAATCGGCGGTATAGTGGCTTCGCCAACCCCCACGGACCCAATAGACGATGATTCTATCAATGTGATATTAATTACTTTACCTAACACTTTATTAAGCAAGGCTGCTGTTATCCAACCTGCGGTACCACCGCCTGCAATTACCACGTGTTTTATTGGTTTCATATTATTATCCACGTTTTATTAAATTTAAGTACGGTTAAAAAGTTAGGTAAACTAGCTATAAAAAAGCCCCTGTAACACAAATTACAAGGGCTTCTACACACAGTTTTTATTATAGCTTGTAGCTAAAGCCTAACAAGTAAGTACGCCCGTAATCTTGGTAATCACGTACTTGTAGAGCATTATCGCCTGAAAGCGACGTAAACGGTTCCTCTGTCAAGTTTTGTACTTGAAACTGAATTGATAAACCTTCAAGGCTTTCAATGCCGGCCTCAGAGAAGTCATAACCTGCTTGAACATCCCAAATAGTTTCACCTAAAATATCAACTTGTTCAGTGTTAAAACCTAAACCATATACATCACCTTTAAAGGCACTGCGTTTGCGCATACTGGTACGTAATTGCATACCATGCATTTCGTAGTAAACTGTTAAGCTTTGAATTTTATCCGAAAGACCTGGTAGCTCGTAATCGTTACCGTTTTGATCTTCAATATCAGACTCAATACCAGTATGGCTGGCAATTAAACCAAAACCTTCAAGAGATGGATGGAATATTTTAAATGGTAACGCCAGTGAAAGCTCGTAACCATATAAATCGCCACCGCCGCCATTTATTTTACCGCTGCCTGTACCTGATGATGTTGCAGGAACTTCACCTGTTGAAGGGTCAGCTACGCCTGACATATCAATTGCATACGTGCCGTCAAAAATCCACTGAGTTAAATCTTTATAGAAAAACGCAGCAGAGAAGTAACCTTCATCGCTAAAGTAATTCTCGTAAGTAAAATCGTAGCCGGTTGCTTCTTTAGGTTCTAAATTTGGGTTACCACCCGATACAGACCAATAGTTGCCATTTTCATCAGGTGTTTGATTATATGAAGCATTAACTGATGAATTCATTTCATCTAAGCGTGCACGAGAAATTGTTTTAGCAGCACCAAAACGTATCGTTTGTTGCTCATCAATCGCAAGTGACAAGTTTAAGCTAGGTAATACGTGCGAGTAATCATGACTTATGTTTGTAGGTGATGTAACAACCACACCATCAACAGTACTAAATGCATTACCTTGTGATGATTGATCAGTTTGTACATAACGCACGCCCACGTTACCCGTTAATGCAAGGCCACTTACTTCAGCATTAATATTAGCTTGAACAAATGCAGAAGTAATTTCTTCTTTTACAGTCCACGATTTAGTCGCATGACTTGTATTTGTTAAGCTCTCTGCCAGTAAGTCGTAATAACCGTCGTTAACTAAGCCATTTACGTCATAAGCAATCATATCGCCCATGCCTATAAAACCTAAATCAACACTTCCGTTACGGTACTGTTCTGGCACATTAAGCATGCCTGGGTTATTAAGCGAAAAGCTAGATAACGTCATAAAGTAACCTTCTGAATCTTTTGTTTTCTCACGTTCTTTGTAAGACATACCAAATTCAATAGAACTTATGTACTCGTTTTCTAATACCTTTGAAGCCGCTATTTTTAATGTTGATAGCTCATCTTCAATGGTCGGTGCATTAATAAAACCATCTTGCGCTTGGTTTTCATACTCAGTACCAGTTAAACCATATTTATCGTTAAGTGCAGAGCTTGCACCCCACGATAGCGGGCCACCTAACTGTATTAAACCATAATCGCTATAATCTAAGTCATGAGTAAAACTTGCGCCGGTATTTCCACCATTAAATGTATAACCTAAGTTATCTGCAACACCGCGAGCATCACCACGCCCTGTACCTGAATAGCTCTCAACACTCCAGATTTTACGGTCTACTTGTGAATAACTTGCATCAAACTCTACTGACCACGAATCGTCAATATCATATTTAGTATTAAAACCAAAAGCTGTAAGTTCAGCTTCGCGTTCTTCATAATCGTTTCGAACTACTACACGTTGGCCTTGTGTTACTGCACTTGTTATAAAGCCAGATGCTTCATCAACTACAACACTATTTGCATCAATACTACCTTGACCCCATGCAAATGGAACTTCAATACCGCGTAGAATTTTTTCATCTGTAAAATCTACATATAACGCATCAAACGTCATGTTTAATTTGTCAGTAGGGGCTGCTTCAAGTACTAGCATTGCCGAATCACGCTCAAGGGTTGATGAACGTACAAATGGTTTAGCGCCGCCTAAAATTGAATAATCGTTACCATTTTCGGTGAATTCTGGGTAGCCCCATGAATTCCAACGTTTTTCTTGATTTGGTGAACTCATTGTATTTAAAGCAAATGCAACGCCAATTGTATCGTCAGCAAACTGATCAATGTATGAGATAGTGCCTCGATAGCCGTCATCATTACCGTCTGGATTTAATTTACCAAAGCTGGTTTGCTCATACTGCCCATTTACTTGCACAACACGCTCGCCTTTACTTAAAGGGCGCACGGTTTGCATATTAATAACACCGGCAATACCTTCAGCATCAATACTTGCATTTGGCGTTTTATAAACGGTTACACCGCTCATTATTTCTGATGGATAAAGGTCAAACTCTACACCACGGTTATCACCAATCGATACCTGCTCACGACCGTTAAACGTTGTGCCACTTTCATTCTCGCCAAAACCACGAATAGAGACACGACTTGCTCGCCCGTCTAAGCGCTGAGCTGTTAAGCCTGGTAAACGTGCAATTGATTCAGCAATTGAAGAATCTGGCAATTTGCCAATGTCTTCAGCCGATATAGATTCTACAACCTGTGTAGAGAAGCGTTTTGTGTTAATAGACTCAACCACACTGCCACGAAAGCCTTTAACTTCGATAACTTCTACATCATCTTTTTTTATTGTATCTTCTTGAGCAGCCTGTGTAGCAAAGCTTGATAAGCCTGCAGCTGTTAATGCCAAAGTTAATATACTTGGTTTGAACATAGACATAATGTTTCCCGTTACCCATATTGTGATACCCGCGTTCAATGCTTAAGTGATAGTTAAACAAGGCGAGCTAATTTTGTTGTCAGGATGAATATTAACGCCAGATTTATTTTATTAACAACTTTATGCATACGTATTCAACAATCTCAATATAGCCTAACATTAACATACATTACACGAATATAATTTTAACCATATGATTTTATTAAAAATAAACAAAACAAAAAACACTGAAAGGGAATGATATATTAAATCTATTCTGTAGAAAACTAATAGCCTCCCTACTTGAATGTAAACAAGATGAAATTAATTAGCGCTGTTATATAACGTTTAAATAATTGCACACTCACTAAGTGTTAAATTGGTCAGACCATTTCTAGTAAAACCAAGGGTATATTTCCTTTATAGTACAAACTGTTAGGTGAAATTTAACTAAAATATGAATGAATAACATAATTGGTAAACATTAAACACACAAAACGAACACCGCTAAAGATGCGCTAAGCGCTTATTTTAAATAATTTTATTGCATTATTTTTAGTGCATACGTATGCAGACTTTTTACAGAATTACAGGCTTCACGTATGCTTTTTGAAAATAACGTGATTAATCGTAATCACAATAAAGAATAGTCTAAATACTGTGTGGAATGACGGAGAAAAGCATGACCCAAAAGCAGTGGTATAAAGGTGCGGTTATTTATCAAGTTTATCCGCGTAGCTTTCAAGATAGCAACAACGATGGTATTGGTGACTTAAAAGGGATTATTAATCGTATTGATTACATTAAAAGCTTAGGCGTTGATGCAATTTGGATTTCACCTTTTTTCAAATCGCCGATGAAAGACTTTGGCTACGATATTAGTGACTACCGTGACATTGACCCGCTTTTTGGTGATTTAAACGATTTTGATGAACTTATTAGCCAAGCCCACGATCGCAACATTAAAATTATAATTGACCAAGTACTAAGCCATACATCAGATCAACACCAATGGTTTACAGATAGCCGCGAAAATCAAAATAACGATAAAGCGGATTGGTATGTTTGGGCTGAAGCTAAAGATGACGGCACAGCACCTAATAATTGGCTGTCTATTTTTGGTGGTGGCGCGTGGCAGTGGGAACCTCGCCGTGGGCAATATTATTTGCATAACTTTTTAACCGAACAACCCGATTTAAACTTTCATAATCCTGACGTAAGACAAGCTGTACTTGATAACGTAGAGTTTTGGCTTAAAAAAGGCGTTGATGGCTTTAGATTAGATGCTATTAACTTTTGTTATCACGATGCACAACTTCGCGATAACCCAGCTAAACCAAAAGATAAGCGCCAGGGTCGTGGTTTTAGTGAAGATAACCCATACGCATTTCAGTATCATTACTACAACAACACTCAGCCAGAAAATATTGAGTTTATGCAAGACATTCGCACATTACTTAATAAATACCCAGGTACTGTATCGCTTGGCGAAATCTCATCAGAGGATTCATTGGCGACAATGGCGCAGTACACCCAAGGTGGCGATAAGCTGCACATGGGATATAGCTTTGAGCTCTTAACAAATGATTATTCAAGTGAATATATTAGAACTACGGTTCAAACTCTTGAACAACGTATGACTGAGGGTTGGCCGTGTTGGGCATTTAGCAACCATGATGTAGAGCGCGTAGCAAGTCGCTGGAGTGAAAATGGCGAAATAAACCCTCAGCAATGTAAAATGCTAACCGCCCTACTTGCTTCCCTTCGTGGCAGTGTATGTATGTACCAAGGTGAAGAATTAGGTTTAGGTGAGGCAAGTGTTGCCTTTGAAGACTTACAAGACCCATATGGCATAACATTTTGGCCTAATTTTAAAGGGCGTGATGGCTGTAGAACGCCAATGCCTTGGGAGCAAGCTGATTCACCTCATGCGGGTTTTAGTGACGTAAAACCTTGGCTACCTGTTGATGATGCACACAAACAGCAATCAGTCGCTGTGCAAACTAATGATAGCAACTCAATTTTAAACGCCTACCGTGAGTTTATGGCGTGGCGCAAGAGCCAAACTGTTTTACTTGAGGGTGATATTGAGTTTATTGAAACGCCTGAGCCTGTGCTTGCTTTTTATAGAACGCTTGGACCGCAAAAAATGCTGTGCATATTTAATCTAAACTCTCAACAAACAAGTATTGATATGCCAACATCAATCGTTAAAGAATACAATGAGCTTAGCCACCACAGCGCAAAATTAAGCCAAGACACACTTACGCTTGAGCCTTTCGCTTGCTTTTATGCAAAGTGTTAATGACATCAAGAATTACACTTAATATTACAGCTAAGTTCTAAACATAAAAAGCCCAAGTAAATTACTTGGGCTTTTTTGTGCATTTAATTTTTCTAATGACTTTGGGTTTTACTGTTTAAGTAGTCAGTTAAAGCAAATAAAACGCCTGACATTACAAACGTGACATGAATAGTCACTTTCCAAAGTAGCTCATCACTTGGATATGCGCCTGAGTTTATAAATACTTTTAATAACTCAACAGCAGAAATAGCGACTATCGCACTTATTAATTTCATCTTTAGACCTGAAAAACCAACCTTTCCCATCCAAGATGGTCTGTCTTCGTGATTATCAATATTAAGCTTAGAAACAAAGTTCTCGTAACCACTAAATGTAATGATCAGCAATAACCCCGCTAATAATGCTGTCTCAACTAAAGTTAGAATACCGACAAGTAACTCTTGATTGGTTGCTGTAAATGTCGCAATACCCATTAAATAAAGCTGCTTAAAAAACTTTATTAACAACAGTACAACTGCAAATAGTAAACCCACAAAAAATGGGGCTAGTAGCCAACGCCCTTTAAAAATAAAAGATTCTAATGCATGCTCTACTTTATTAGCTTGGCGTGGTTTTTTATTAGGGGTGTGTGATGACATTGATTTGTCTTTTAATTAAAAAAGCGACCTTAGCTTATAAACCACTGCAACACAATGCTGCGAAATCCTGACAAGTAAATTACTCATCCTCACGATAAAAAAATTTCGTTATCTTTTATTTCGTTTTCGTTTAAAAATCAGTATACCAACAGAGTTGTTCTGGATTGGGCACTACTGGTTTAAACCTAATCTTAAACTGGGTAAATCAGTCATCACACCATTTTTTTAGGAATAAACGAATGAAAAAAGCATTGCTAGCATTAATCGTAGCTCCACTATTTGCAGTATCTGCGACTTACGCGGTAGCAGACGATGCGCCAACAGCTTCAGCCGAAATGGTAAAAGAATACACAGAAATGTGTGTTAACTGGGCTAAAGATGATGACGTAAGCAATGAAGAGCTAAATGCCTACGTATTAAAATGCGTAAATGATGAGCTTGAATCTGAAGGCTATAAAAAAGTATCTTCTGTTAAGATTTAATCATACCAATTGCATTAAATTAATGTTCTATTATACCGCTAAGAAAATAGCTCAATAGCAAGTGAAATAGCATGACATATAGTTGTTTTATATGAATGTTTTTTAACGCAGTGAGTGGGTTATTTAGTGCAATATAATGACCATTTTTTAATAAAATTGGTATCTCCAATACGCTTAGTTGAATGTACTGCTAATAAAGCCGTTGCGAAAACATTCAACTAAGCACAAAAAAACCGGAATAGACACAAGCTGTGCGTTCCGGTTTTTTTATGGTTTTTTAAAACCTATAAAAAGTTATGAATAAGCGATAACGTGCTTATTCATCTTCTTTTTTAGCTTTCGCTTTAGGCTTTGCTTTAGCTGGTGCCTTTTTTGCAGCAGCTTTCTTTTTAGGTGCTGCCTTTTTCTTCGCTTCTTCTGTCCATTTACCTGCTTCATAATGAGCAGTCCAGCCAGTAGCTTTACCGTCAACTTCAGTCATAACATACTGAGCTTTATTTTTACGGCTATAGCGTACAACAGCAAGATTACCATCAGGATCTTTAGCAGGTGCATCTGCTAAGTAATAAAACTTAGGCGAAATACGGTCTCTAAAGCGTTTTAACTCTTCTACTTTAGGTGCACGTGTTTCACGAGACTTAGGAAAAGTATTTGCAGCTAAAAATATACCCGCGGCGCCATCACGTAATACAAAATACGCATCTGACTTTTCACATTCTAATTCAGTAATGTGAACAGGGTCTTCTTTTGGTGGAGCAGCTTCGCCACTTTTAAGTAGTTTACGTGTATTTTTACACTCGTCATTATTACAGCCAAAGTACTTACCAAAGCGACCAGATTTAAGCTCCATGTCAGAGCCACATTTATCACATTCGATAATTGGTCCGTCATAGCCTTTAATTTTAAAGGTACCTTCTTCAACTATATGCCCTTTACATGCTGGATTATTACCACACACATGTAATTTACGGGTTTCGTCAATTAGGTATGAATCCATTGCCGTTTCACAAATCGGGCAACGTTTCATCTGCATTAGCTTTTCAGTTTCTTCGTCTTCGACATCGGCTGCAACCGCTTCATCGCCCGACACTAAGTTCATTGTCGTTGTACAACGCTCTTTAGGTGGTAAGCTATAGCCAGTACACCCTAAGAAAACACCAGTTGATGCTGTGCGTATACCCATTTTTCGGCTACACGTAGGACATTCAATATCCGTTTCAACCATCTCGTTGAGACGCATACCGCCATTTTCTGGCTCATCTTTAGCGACAGTTAATTGCGTTGAAAAATCAGCATAAAATTTATCAAGAACTTCAGTCCATACTCGCTCGCCTTCAGCGATGTCATCTAAACGGCCTTCCATTTTTGCTGTAAAATCAAAATTCATTAAATCAGTGAAGTTTTCAACCAAACGATCGGTAACTATTTCACCCATTTTTTCAGCAAAGAAACGGCGATTTTCTACACGTACATAACCACGATCTTGAATCGTTGATATAATTGACGCATAAGTAGATGGACGACCAATACCGCGTTTTTCAAGCTCTTTTACTAAACTTGCTTCACTAAAGCGCGCTGGCGGTTTAGTAAAATGTTGCTTAGGATCAAGTTCGATTAAAGTAAGGACTTCACCTTCTTTAACAGCCGGTAGTGATTGATCTTCTTCGTTTTTCTTACGTATCGCAGGTTGTACTTTTGTCCAACCATCAAAGCGGAGCACACGGCCTTTCGCTTTAAGCTGGAAGTCGTTAGCTGCAACAGTTAGTGTTGTTAAATCGTATTCAGCAGGTACCATTTGGCACGCTACAAACTGACGCCAAATTAGCTCGTACAGTTTTTTAGCATCAGCATCTACACCTTCAACATGCCCAGATAACACGGTAACGCTTGAAGGACGTATTGCTTCATGCGCTTCTTGTGCATTACCTTTAGAGCTGTAGCTAATTGGATCTTTTGGTAAATATTTAGCACCAAACTCGTTTGTTACATACTCACGACACATTTCAACCGCGTCTTTTGAAAGATTAGTTGAATCGGTACGCATATACGTAATATAACCGCCTTCATACAAACGCTGAGCAAGCATCATGGTCTTTTTAACGCCATAACCTAAACGTGTACTTGCCGCTTGCTGCATGGTTGAAGTAATTAATGGCGCACTTGGGCGACTTTTACTTGGTTTTTCTTCAACGCTAATTACTTTATATTCTGCATTCTCAAGGCTTTTAACCGCTGCGCTAGCCTGAGCTTCATTTACAGGCTTAAATGGCTTTCCTGCTTGTTTGGCTACTTCTAAGCGTAACTCAGACTCAGTATTTTTAACGTCAGCGTGAATATCCCAAAATTCTTCTGGAATAAATGCTTTAATTTCACGTTCACGCTCTACTAATAAACGTACAGCAACAGACTGAACTCGTCCTGCAGAAAGTCCGCGGGCCACTTTAGCCCACAATAAAGGTGATACCATAAAGCCAACAACACGGTCTAAAAAGCGACGTGTTTGCTGAGCGTAAACCATATCAGTATTAAGCTCGCCAGGTGTTTCAAACGCTT
Organism: Pseudoalteromonas sp. NZS100_1; assembly: GCF_015864285.1. NCBI lineage: Bacteria > Pseudomonadati > Pseudomonadota > Gammaproteobacteria > Alteromonadales > Pseudoalteromonadaceae > Pseudoalteromonas > Pseudoalteromonas sp. NZS100_1. The sequence goes on along the minus strand of NZ_JADYXN010000002.1, from coordinate 27,877 downwards.
GCTGTATTGCGTTTTTAGTAATTTCGTTAAAAACTACGCGCTTATATTTAGCAGGATCACCACCAATGATTTCTTGAAGGTGCCAAGCAATTGCTTCCCCTTCTCTATCCAAATCCGTTGCGAGATATATTTGGTCTGCATTTTCAGCCAGCTTTTGTAATTCTTGAACAACTTTTTCTTTACCAGGCAGTATTTCGTAATGCGGATCCCAGCCTTGGTTTGGGTCTATACCCATACGCGCGACTAAGTTTGTATAATCTCGTTGCTTTTTATACGCTGCTTTCTCTTCAGGTTCCATTTTACGAACTTCTGCTGGCGTTTTAGTTGCCGGCACTTTAGCTTTGCTCGAACCTGAAGTAGGTAAATCTCGTACATGCCCAATACTGGACTTTACGATGAAGTCATTACCTAAATATTTATTAATTGTTTTAGCCTTAGCAGGAGACTCTACAATTACTAGCGATTTGCCCATAGTTGCCTATTTCTAACCAAATATTGAAAATGTGTTTTGCCGACATAAGCGGCGCGAATATTTATAGGTATATCTACAAACACTAGTTGTTACAAGCTTTTAATACAAACTTTTCAGTATTTACTGAATAAACGAACAATTTTTGTCGTTAAATTAAACAAACTAGTGTTTTTAGATTAATTGATGTGGAATATATAGAACAGAAACAAAAATGCCAACCTAAAGGTTGGCATTTTTAAAATAAAGCCTTATTTACTATCGTAAATTTCGATTCCTTTGGAGACTGTTTTAGTGCCACCAGCCTGAGTAGTAAACTCAAATGTTATTGAAAGTACACCGTCAAATTTATCATTACCATCCGCTTCACGAGAAATACGAACATCTGAATACATTGGTTTATCCGTATTCGTACTTGGAATAATAGCGTTATTTTCGATAATAGATAAGTCGCCATTTGTAGAGGCTATAGATACAGTTGTACCCGCTGGTAGTGGATTACCAAACTCATCTGTGTAGTGAATACGAACTGTAATACCAGATAAGCCAACTTCCAATAGTTGAGGATCAGTTTCATCTGGATCCGTTTCATCATATTCAGGGTTATCTGCAAAAACATTTGATAAATCAACTGCTGATATATCACAACGCTCAGATACATCGGATGGCTCAAGTACTGCTGTAACTGAAACAGAGCAATCTGCTGGTACATAAACAGGATACGGTGCATCAAGAATATCCGTTGTTTTCAACACAGAAAAACGAACATATGGACTATCTCCAGACATAACCAATTCAATTTGTTTACGCACTTCAATTAGCTCTCGAGAACACTCACCTGCATTTTCAGCGGCTTCGCTACATAATAAGCCATTATATTTACCATCAGCAAAGTCATAAATACCGTCATTATCTAGGTCTCGCCATGTTTCATTATGACCACCTCGTGAAATTAACTCAGAACATTCATCCGTAGACGGGTCATAATTTGAAGCATCTGCATCACTACAGTTTGCTTTATCGAAGGCTGCATTTTCATTGTGATCTATAAATGCTTCAGGTAAATCGTAACTAGTATAATACTCACCAATATCAAACAAGCCATTGGTGCGTTTAACATCATCAGTGGTTTGCTCATCTACAAAGTTCTCTTGTCCTTTAGTGACAGCGAGAACACTTACACGTCCTCCCATAACAACGCCATCAGCATTATTTTTAGCGCGTGTAATACCATTTATACAAGGAGCTGCAATACCAAAATATGGGTCACAATTTATAATACCTGTTTTTGGATTAATACCTTCTGTAGTTGTTGCGTCCCCGTCAATATCGCCAATTCGGTTACCCCATTTGTAATCATAAAATGGACGGTCTCCTTGAGAGCGCCAGGTTACAACACAAGTAGCATCGTCAGTTTTACAAGTAACTTCATTGCTAGATGAGCCAATGACACCAGCTTCAGCTAAAATAGTTGCCTCTACACCGTCACCGTTATAATTATTAAATTGGTCACCAAAATATACCGTAATATCATTTAAAACACCGTTATAATTAAGTGAGTTAGTATTGAACGTATTTGGGCTTGCATCAAAACTGTTTTGGTCTGTTACGCCTGAAGCGAGCGTTAATTGAGCCGATACAGAACTTATCTGCTCGCTCAATGGTACTAAAGTAAGTGTTCCGTCTGGACAAATTTCATTGCTTGGTTCTGATGTACACAGTTCTACATCATCAACCCAACACGTTAAATCATCACCTTCAGGTAAATTATTAACATCTTCTTTAGAAATAAAACACGCTTTTACCACTAATGGACCAGGCACTATGCCAGATTCAACCGTTGTCTGAACAAAGCCTTCATTATTTGTATCACTTGTTCTAAGTGACAGTTTAGCTGCCCCCACTGAATCTGTTAACTTGAAATCAATACGTTGCTGCGTAGATGCAAGACCATCCGCATCTATTAGCTTAAATCTAACGATCGATTGAGTCGGGGCGCCGCCTTCACCTGGAGGTAATGCAATAAATGTTTCACTGACATCAACAAACTGTATTGATTGTACCGCTGATGTTTCCACAGGAATAATCGTAGTAGCAGTAAAGTTTTTACCGCCTGTCTCAACCGTGATATTAATATCATCGTCAATACTACAACCTGTAGCTCGGTATGTTGATGTTGCGATACCACTTGATGATTTTACTGATGCATCAATTACTGAGTCGCCGCTAATTACACACGTTGAGCTGAACTCAACATCTGTTGGAGTTAAGTATAAATTACCATCTTCATCTAAAAGTGTTACTTCAATAACTGTACTACCACCTGCTTTTAAAGGAATAACATTTCCTGAAGAATCTTTATTTAGCCCGTTATCAACCTCTAGGGTTAAATCAGCAATACCTACAGCAAAATTAGTTGAATTACTTTCACCTACAGACGTTACAGTAACAGTACCTGCGCCACCAGTATTACCAGGTTGCAATTTTAGTAAAGCAATACCAAAGTTATCAGTAAGGGCTGTCCCAGATGAAGGGAGAACAGAACCTAAATTTGTTGAAATATTAACTAGCGAATTTTTACTACCTTCACCACTTTGCTCATCAATGACTTCAACAAATAATTCACCTAGTTCTGATGAAGAGATAGTATTAGCTACCGTACAACCCGATGCTGCTTGTGTAGGGTCAAGTTTTACGCTAGAACGATTATCGTCCCAGCCTGCGTTACAGCCTGTTAAGAGCTTTACTGATATAGAGAATTGTGCCAGATCAACTGGTGCAGAATCACCTGATGAATAAAATACAGCTGTATTACTCACTTCTGTTGAGTTAGTAGGATTATAAGTTGCAACAACTTGACCTGCGCCTTTAAAACTACCACTAGAGAGAGTTACTTTTGCTTCACCCGCTGAGTTTGTAATTGCAGTTCCTAAGTCTGGCGTTATTTTACCTGTGAAGTTTGTAGTAAAAGTAACAAGCTGCTCGCTAAGTGCAACTCCATCATTTTTTAAAGTCGCTGTAACCGTGCCTAAGTTGTCAGTTGTAACCGGGTTTGTATCCGAATACTTAGCACCATTTTCATCGACAATATTTACTGTTAGAGTTGTTGACCCACTAACACCAGTATCATCACCCTGCCCACCGCTTGATTGAAAAGCAAAAGTACTTGTATAAGATTCACCATCGACTGTATAGGTAGCGGTTACTTCTCCAGCACCGGCTTGAGCACCGGCTGTAAGTTCAACCGTTGCAATACCATCGTTTTGAGTTAATGCACTTGATGGAGACAGTTCACCAATCTCATCTTCTAATGTAAACGTAATGCGCTTACCCGCAACAATTACACCGTCTTGAGTAAGAATTGCGCGTAAATCTAAAGAGGAGGTAGCGGTAACAGAATTTGACTCTGTTGCGTCTGTTTGAGAATACCCCTTTAATGAAACCGAGTATGTAGCAGCCTCTGTAGTGGAATCACCATCACTTATAGAACCGTCTTTTTCAAGTGACCCACCGCCACCACAGGCTGTGAGTAAAAAACTTAGCAATGAAATGCCGAGCAGTCGCATTAAAGGCATGAACCTCTCCCTAGCGTTGTTATTATAATTAAAATTAATTTACACTTAATATTAACCTATAACTTAGTCTAAAATCACAGTTTTTTATTACTTTTTTGTGCAAAATATTTTTAAATAAATACTAACTTTTTCTGTAGTAAATATTTCCTTGCTGGTAGTCTATGGCAAATTTATAAAATGTAGATCAGGAAATATGTCAAAAATCCGTTCAATGAGTTTAACCACTCGCATCATGATTGGTATGGCGCTTGGGGTTACTGTAGGTTTTATATTTCAGGCTATATTAGCTGGTGAAGACGATTATCTAATACCACTTGGGTTATTCTCTTTGCCAATTAAAGCCTTTTTTGTTGATGGTATTTTCCATGTTGGTGGTCAAATATTCATTGCCAGCTTGAAAATGTTAGTTGTGCCTCTTGTTTTTGTATCGCTTGTTTGTGGTACCTGTAGCTTAAGTGACCCTAAAAAACTAGGCCGCCTAGGTGGTAAATCTATTGGTTTATATTTATTAACTACAGCTATTGCTATAACAGTGGCGATTACACTTGCCTTATTATTTAGCCCGGGTGAAGGTATAAGCTTGCCATCTAATGCAACCTACGATGCTAAAGAAGCACCTACCCTTGCACGTGTAATTATAGATATGTTTCCTACAAATCCTTTTGAAGCAATGGCCAAAGGCAATATGCTTCAAGTTATTGTGTTTGCACTTTTATTTGGTGTAGCAATGGCATTAAGTGGTAAAGCAGGAAAACGTGTTGCTACCGTATTTGAAGATTTAAACACTGTGATTTTAAAACTAGTTACGCTTTTAATGAATATTGCCCCTTATGGCGTGTTCTTTTTAATGGCAAAACTGTTTACAACAATTGAGCTTAACTTAATTGTGAGCTTAGCGAAGTACTTTGGCGTTGTAGTGCTTGCACTGTTATTACATGCTTTTGTAAACTACACATTGCTTTTAAAAATATTAACGGGCTTAAACCCGCTTATTTTCTTAGCAAAAATGAAGCACACATGCTTATTTGCATTTAGTACCTCGAGCTCAAGCGCAACTATGCCTATTACACTTGAAACTGCTACTAAAAAGTTAGGTGCTAATAACTCGGTTGCCTCATTTACTATCCCACTGGGTGCTACCATTAACATGGATGGCACTGCCATCATGCAAGGTGTGGCTACCGTGTTCATTGCACAAGTGTTTAGTGTCGATTTGACAATATCTGATTATTTAATGGTTATATTAACAGCAACACTTGCCTCTGTAGGTACAGCAGGCGTACCTGGTGTTGGTTTAATAATGCTGGCAATGGTACTTAACCAAGTTGGCTTACCTGTAGAAGGGATTGCAATTATTATCGGTGTAGATAGATTACTTGATATGACACGTACAGCAGTTAATGTAACCGGCGATTGTATGGTTACCTGTGTTGTTGCCAAGTCTGAAGGTGAGCTAGATGAGAGCATTTTTAACGACCCTAATGCAGCTAAAGACTTAGAAGATTATCATAAATCTATTGACTCATAAGCTACATTTATACAGCTATAAAAAAACCTTGATGCAATCCATCAAGGTTTTTTTCGAGTAAAAATAATTTAACTGAATCCTGAAAAAGATTCTAATCTAAGGATTTAACAACTTAAACTTAGAAAGTAAGTTTATTCCCACTTTATTTACACCACTACTCAAGCCAAGAGCTAGCTTATCGCTCAACCCTTTTTTAACTTTGTATTTAATCTTATAAATTTGGCGCTCATGTTGCTGCTCTAGCAATGCATCATCACTTGTTTTTATAACATCTACCAAGCCTTTATCAATTGCTTGAGTTGCAAACCAATGCTCACCTGTCGCAACTAAGTTTATATCTAAGCTTGGACGTTGAGTGCTTACAAACGTTTTAAATAAACCATGTGTTTGTTCAATTTCTTCACGAAATTTTTCACGGGCCTTATCTGTGTTTTCACCAAATAAAGTAAGTGTGCGTTTAAATTCACCTGCTGTTATTTGCTCAAATTCAACATCATTTTTCTTTAATATTTTATTAAAGTTAGGTATTTGAGCTATCACACCAATAGATCCAACTATTGCAAAAGGCGCTGCAAGTATCTCGTCCGCGACACACGCCATCATGTAACCACCACTTGCTGCCACTTTATCAATTGCAACACTTAGAGGAATACCCGCACTTTTAATACGCTGTAACTGAGATGCAGCAAGTCCGTAGCCATGTACAACACCGCCACCACTTTCTAAACGAATAAGTACTTTGTCTTTACTTGGATCGGCAATAGAGATAATAGCCGTTATTTCTTCTCGTAAGCTTTCTACTTCGTGAGCGTCCATACTACCCACAAAGTCAATTACATATAAACGAGGTTTAGGCTCATCTTTATCTGCTTTTTTACTCTTTGATTTAAGTTGTTTTTGATGCGCTTTAAACTCTTTTTTACCCAACGTATTTTGTAAAAAACTTTCTTTAAGTTCAACTAGCTGCTCTGATATATCATCAATTTGTATTTCACCTTTTTTGGCCTTTGGCTTAACTGCAGCGCCAACTATTAGCATTAAAACAACTGCGATAGCGATAACAAAAGTAACTGTTTTAGCAAAAAACAAACCGTATTCGTATAAAAATTCCAACTGGTTTCTCCATTTATAAATTTCAGCTAATTTAGCATGCTTTAAAGCAAAAAAAAGCCACTTTTCAGTGGCTTTTAAAGGTTAATTATTTTACTGGTTATTAATCAGTCACAACCTCAGGGTTGGAAACTAATAACATCCGTCCGCGAGCAGCTAAGTAAGTAGCTACTTGCAACTGCATTTCTGCATTAGCGGCAGCACTGCCTTCAACAGTTGCAGCCTGTGCAGCATCTTGAGCTGGTGTTAATATAGAACCATGATGCCCTTTAGTAAATTTAACTAAGTAGCTTGCTGGTGTTTCACTCAATGCTTGCGAAGAACTTACTGTCTCAAGACCCATCAAGTTAGCTAATGGAATTGTGCCAGAAATAGGATTATTAGCTGCCATTGGTGGTATCACTTGGTCAGGCTTGTTATCAACACCATCACCCACAACAACATTAGTATAAACAGGAGTACCTAATGCTTTCACAGTGGCTGCGTAGTTAGTTGGATCACCACTATCTAGCGCAGTTTGCGCCGCAAAAGCAAACTGTGTAAATACACCTTGAATGTTAGTAAGTTTAGTCGTTTCACCCGCAGTGGTAAGTGATGCAATATATTCGTTATAACCACATGTCAAGTAAGCTTCCATGTCTGGTATTAATGAGCCACAGTTAGAAACTGCATCTCCTTGTAAGTATGCAGTAAATTCATCAGCTTCTGTTGTACCCGCTTGTGAAAGTACTGAACCTTGAATAAATGGACCAAACGCAGCAGATTCAAGTAAGAAGCTTGCTATACCGCCACCACCGCTTGCAAGAGCTACCGTGTTTACATTAAATAGCGGATCAAGCGTTTCTGCCATTGGCGTATTAGCTTGAGCAATAAATGCTGGAGCAACAATAGAACCTAGCGAATGCCCAATGTAGGTAACGTCTTTACTATTAATAGTTGTATCGTTAATAAAGTTTAAGCCTAAACGAAGGCCTAATAAATCAGCAGCCGATTGACGTAAGCTATCACGTGCAACAAGTAATGAACTTAAGTTCATGTAACTAAGCACAGAACCCGTTGTTGCATTAAAGTCGTCTGTTCCATCACCATCAACATCTATTCCGCGCTCACCATGTCTTGGATGGTCAATAGCAACCGTTGCAAAGCCTTGAATAGAAAGCTGCGCAGTTAAAGCAAGCATACTTTCTTTTTGTGTTGTAATACCGTGCTGCATAATCACAACAGGCCATCCACCTTCAGGCATAGCGATAGGATCTAATTGTAACTGTGCACGGACACCATTAATTATCGGTAAAATAGGTTTAGTAACTTGCACTGGCACATTTGCCATGCTTTGTACTTTTGGAATTGAGTTGTATTTTGTTAAATGGCGTGTGCTGTCTAGTCCTAAGTCACGTAATTGTCCGTCACTTAATGCAGAACATAAACCATCATTTTCACTAATAGGATCTGTCGGAAATGCATCGCCTGCAACGGCCTTATAACCAATTATTGCCACTGCGTTATCACACATACCTTGCCAATATGTATCACTTAAATCACTAATATCAGTACCCGTTGGCGTACCTAAATACATCGGTAACATAATGCTACCTTTTTGATATTGCACACCAGAGAAAGCAGCAGAGACTTCTACACCCTGAGAAGCAAATACTTGTTGTACATTTACCATAGGCTGTTCAGGAACTTGAAGCGCAGGAGTTGGTAACGCAGGCTGTTGCAAGCTTGCAGCTAGTAACTTTTTAATTGTCCCAAGTACAGGGCCTGCTGATTGAATAGTCATCGCACTAGAAAAAATAATATCTTCTTTTGTGATATCTCCTGAACTTACAACTACATTTTCGTAACTGTTAACAGCACCCTGCAAACCAAGTTGGGCTTCTGTAATTAATGGCGCTTCTTGTTTAACCAGCCCATAAGTAGAAGAAGGCTCAATAGAGCGCCCTAATGAATCTTTAAGACCAGTAGTTAATACATTGATGTATGAGCTACCTGCCGTAAATGGCTTTAAAGGAATAATTGCAACGCCATCACCTGAAGCTTGAGTTACAAAGTCAACACCAAAAGTAAGCTCACCGATCAATTTACAAGCAGTACCGGCAGCTACAACTGAACATTCTGCATCAGTTAAACTTGCACCCATTACAACTTCAAAAATTCTTACTGTACCAGGGGTCCCAGCAGACGCTTCATCTAAACTCACATTTGGTGGGAATGTTAAATCGATTTTATAAGGAACCTGCGAAGACCAACCATCAAGTGCACCTAGTGCAAGTTGAGGGTTTGCATAAGCTGCGCGCGAAATAGACACATTGTTGTCATCTAATTCACCAGGAATATTAAGTGTACCGTCTTGAGTTCCACTCATTAATAAATCATTAGGTACCGATAAGATACCTGCTGCTGGATCAAATGTAACTGTTGCTGTTGGGATAACTGGTGCTGTGTCGTTTTTGACATCTGTTAACGTTTCTCCACCGCCACAACCTGCTAAAGCAGCTGTAACCGAGAGTGAAAGTAGCATTTTTTTCATATTGTTGGCTCCGCACGTATTTTATTTTTATAGTGTGTTTAATCAGTGTATTAAGTTAAAACAATGTAATCAGGTTATTAATGAGACATTAGACCAGTTAAACTTAACGTAAAGTTTCTATTTTCGCCACCTAATTTTACAATAAATTCGATTACTTCACGTTTCGCTATGTTAAAATCAAAAAAATTATATGAATTGGTACTTTTATGCACACATATCAAGCAGCTGAAAACGCACTTAAAGATAAAGTTATTTTAATAACAGGCGCCGGTGATGGTATTGGCCGAGTTGCAGCAATTACGTATGCAAAATACGGCGCTACAGTTATCTTATTAGGAAAAACAACTAATAAACTTGAATGTGTTTACGATGAAATTGTTAATGCTGGCTACCCTAAACCTGCAATAGTCCCTATGGATTTAAAAGGCGCAACGAAGCAAAACTACCGTGACCTTGCTGCAACAATCGAATATCAGTTTGGACGCCTTGACGGGTTGCTTAATAATGCAGGTATTTTAGGGTCACTCGGTCCGCTTGAACATTTTTGCTCATCTACGTTCGAAAACATAATGAAAGTAAACGTGACTGCACAAGCAATGATCACTAAAGCACTTTTTCCTGTTCTTCGTAAGTCTGATAATGCATCGATAGTATTTACGTCATCAGGTGTAGGCCGCAAAGGTCGTGAATTTTGGGGGCCTTATGCCATCTCAAAATTTGCAGTAGAAGGTATGATGCAAACATGGGCATGTGAAGTAGGTAAAACGAATATTCGTGTAAACTGTATTAACCCAGGCGCTACTCGCACTTCAATGCGAGCTGCTGCATATCCAGGTGAAGATAGAGACGCACTTGCTACACCAGAGGATTTAATGCCTACATATTTATATCTAATGAGTGACGATTCAAGTGAAGTGAATGGCGAATCGTTAGATGCTCAAGTAAAAAAGTAGTTTGGAGTTTAAATAGTTTAAACAACTCACATTAAAAAAGCCGCAATTAGCGGCTTTTTTGTGTTCAATAAATAACTAATTGATTATTTACGTTTAGTCGGCTTAACACGCTGATTGTGTTTTTTAACTGCTTTACGAATTTGGTTGATTTTAGCGCGTTTATCTTTGCGTTTTTCAGGCATAACAGAAAGCTTAGTTTGTGTTTCGCGGCCTAATTTAACGGTTTTACGCAAGTAGTTTACTGTTTCTAAATCATACTCCATCCAACCACCTTGTGGCACGCGCTTATCAAGCTCTAGTTTACCGTAACGAATACGAATAAGACGAGATACTTCCGCATCTTGAGACTGCCATAAACGACGAACTTCACGGTTACGCCCTTCATTTAACGTTACATTAAACCATCGGTTAACGCCTTCGCCACCCATAGGGGTTACAGTCGTGAATTTGGCTGGACCATCTTCAAGCTCAACACCACGTAGTAAGTTTTTAACCGTCTCGTTGGTTACTTCACCAAATACACGTGCAGAGTATTCACGCTCTACTTCATAGCTTGGGTGCATTAAACGGTTTGCCAGTTCACCATCGTTTGTAAAAAGCATTAAACCCGATGTATTAACGTCTAGTCGACCAACCGCAATCCAGCGATCGCCATCAATACGCGGAAGTCGGTCAAATACAGTACGACGCCCTTCAGGATCTTTACGTGTGCTTAACTCACCTTCTGGTTTGTTATACATAATTACACGACAGATTCGGTCTGCTTTTTCTTCAATTTTTACACTGTGACCGTCAACACGAATCAAATCGGTTTCTTCAACACGGTCACCTAACTTTGCCACTTTACCGTTTACACTAACGCGGTTTGCGTCAATGTATTTTTCCATTTCACGGCGTGAGCCTACGCCTGCACGGGCTAAGACTTTTTGTAACTTTTCACCTTGTATAATACTCATTCGGATGGTTCTCTCACAGAAGGATCGCTCAATAACTGGTTAATTTTACTTTGCTGCTCTGTTGGCAACGCAGGTAAATTTTCAAGTCCAGTTAACGAAAAATAATCTAAAAATTGCTTAGTAGTTGCATATAAAGCCGGCTTTCCCGGAACCTCTTTATGCCCTACCACTTTAACCCACTCTCTTTCGAGTAAGGTTTTAATAATATTCGAACCCGTAGTAACACCTCTTACTTGCTCAATTTCGCCGCGTGTAATGGGCTGCCGGTATGCAATAAGTGATAATGTTTCCAGTAAAGCACGCGAGTATTTTGGTGCGCGTTCTTGCCACAAGTTATTTAACCAAGGGCTTAAACTACTGCATGCCTGAAACCGATACCCACTACCAACTTCAACTAAGCGAATACCACGAGTTTGAAAATGTTCTTGTATTGTATCTATTGCGTCATTTATTCGCGTCATAGAAATAGCTAAATCTATTAATACGATGTCTTTAAGGTGGCGTTTACTAACAGGCTTATCTGCAACAAAAATAGCTGCTTCAATGATCTCAACTAGTTGTTCATCACTAATTCGCCGACCCGCCATACACACTCTTAACAAATAAAAATACACAGCCATCTATTATGACAGAACAACACCAAACTAGGAAAATATATCTATCAAATAACTAAATTTAAAACACAAAAAAGCCAGTGACTAGCACTGGCTTTAATCTTACTTACTAAAATGGTAACTATTAGTTACTTTTAAAAGCTTCTAATGCATCATCTTCAGCTACTGCGTTACCGTATTTTTTAATGTAACCCATAAACTCGCTTTTACTAATGCGCTTATCTTGGTTTTTATCCATGTAACCAAAATGATTTGAAATATCATCATCGTTACCTTCAACTACCGAGATATAGCCATTGCTGTCGTTATCTAGACTTGCAAAGCTGCTTTCAATTTTATCGAATTTAGCAATTTCAGCTTTAAATGCCGACTCACTTACTTCAGAATCAGTGGCTACTTTGCCATTATTAAGCTTCATATAAGTGTTAAATTCTTTGCGGCTAATTTCGTTATCCATATTGGTATCAATATTTGAAAAATGGCCCCAAATGCTATCGTCATCAGCTTCAACTTTTGAGATGTAGCCATCGCTATCATTATCTAAACTTGCAAAGTCACTGTCTATTCTTTCAAGACCTTGATTAGATGAACAAGCCGCTAGGCTTAATGATGCTAAAATAGTGGCTGCTAATGTTAACTTTTTCATAAGACGTATCCTTCGTAATTAATTAAATGTCACTTTAACTAATACAAATCCAATGCCAATAATAGTTAACTTATAATAATCAATAACTTAATCTCGATCGGTATATTTATTAAACAGTTTCAATAAGTTAAGCTTGCAAGCTTTGCAAACAACCTTGTAATTTTTGCAAAAAAATACCCGGTAAAAACCAGGCATTTCAAATTTACTTATTATAGTTAAGCTAATAATTAGATTGCTGCGTTTTGGTAGCGTTTAACAAACTCAGTAACGTTTTGACCATTACATTTTAATGAGTTTAGGTTACCAATTTTTTGACGAACAGGTGCTAAACCTTGTTTTAAAGCCGTCATACATAATTGAGTTTCTTGTTGAGCGTCTTTTGCAAATACTTCTACTTTCTCAACTGATGCGTTGCTTAATGTCGTTTTTTTAGCAATATCACGAATATCTTCACCATTACATAAAATGCTTTTAGAAAAACGAGATAGGTAAACACCGTGCTGGGCAGCTTCTTTACGAGCAACGCTAAAGCCTTCGTTTGCACTTAGTACACATAACTTAGACTCAATTTTGTTATCTTGGCTAAAGTAAGTATTGCTTTGAGCTGACGCAGTTGCAGATGCTAGTAAAGCAGTGGCTAAAAGTAGTTGAGTTTTCATGAGAGATCCTATTTGAACGAGCTAAACAAGTGAATTTCGCGCATTATATATTCAATAAAGTTAAGTTCAATTGAATTTTTTATTTATTTAAATAATTAATATTGTATTCACAATGTTTAAACTTTACCCATCATTTGATCAACATTTGCGCAGCTATTATCTCAATTCAGTCATGTTATGTGCGCGTATTTACTGATACAATTTAATCTATTAAATAGAACCAATTTTAAGGTAAATTTTATGAAAGTGATTTCTTTCAATATCAATGGTCTGCGTGCTCGTCTTCACCAATTACAAGCAATTATCGACAAACATCAACCAGACGTTATTGGCTTGCAAGAGATTAAAGTTCACGACGAAGCATTCCCATTAGAAGATGTTCAAAAAATGGGATATCACGTCTACTTTCATGGTCAAAAAGCGCATTATGGCGTAGCTATGTTATGCAAAAAAGAGCCTAAATCGGTCTTAAAAGGTTTTGCCACCGATACAGATGAATCGCAAAAACGCATGATAAGCGTCACTGTTGAACAAGAAAACGGTCGCGACCTTACTGTCATGAATGGCTATTTCCCACAAGGTGATAATATTAATCACGAAACTAAATTCCCTTATAAACGTCAATTTTATAAAGATTTAATGACACACCTTGAAACCAATCACACACCCGATCAAGACGTCATCGTTATGGGTGATATCAACATATCACCTACCGATTTAGATATTGGTATTGGCGAAGTAAATGCTAAACGTTGGTTAAAAACGGGTAAATGTTCTTTTCAACCGGTAGAGCGTGAATGGCTTGCAACATTACTTAATTGGGGTTTTAAAGACACCTTTAGAGAGCAAAACCCCGAAACAGACGATCAATACTCATGGTTTGACTATCGCTCTAAAGGGTTTGTAGATAATCGAGGACTTCGTATAGATGTAGTGCTTGCAACCAATGAGCTTGCAGCACGCTGCATAGATACAGGTATTGATTACGAACTTCGCGGTATTGAAAAACCGTCAGATCATGCCCCTATATGGTCAACATTTAAGTAATTATTATGCTCAGCCTAACAATGCAGGGGCTACTTTGGGCTCTTGTAATTATTATTGCTCTATTAAGCTTTGATAAAAAAACATATAAAACATTGCTTAATACGCCAGTCCGTCAAACTGGCGTACTTGCGTGTGCGTTAGTGTTTGCAGTGCTTTGGCGAATAAAGGCTGGCATTTTAACTGGCCTTGATTTACACATACTAGGTGTTACGGCTGCTACATTAATTTTAGGCTGGCGGTTGACTATTTTAAGTAGCCTACTTGCCACAGCCCTACTCGCTGCCTTTGGTCAAATTGAACTTGAGCTGTTACCAGTACAACTGCTTATTGGTGCGTTTATTCCTATTTTATTGAGCTATCTTGGCTTTATAATTAGTTACCAATATTTACCTCGTCATTTTTTTGTCTATATATTTGTTTGTGCGTTTATAACCGCAGGATTTATAGCCTGTATAAAAATAAGCCTAGGTGCTTTATTTTACTTAGCTATAGGGCAATACAATTGGCAAGAACTTGCAGATAACTACGTTTATTTAAGTGCCATAATTTGGTTTCCTGAAGCAATGCTCAACGGCATGGCTATAACAATTATGATCACCTATCGCCCGCATTGGGTAAAAACTTTTTACGATAAGGACTACCTAGGCTCATGAGTCTTGAATATCAATGCCCCCTGTGTAACCTAGCACTTTTGAAAACTGATTCAACACTTCGTTGTGCTAACAACCACAGCTTTGATTTTGCTAAAGAAGGCTATGTTAATTTACTGCCTGTGCAACAGAAAAATTCAAAACAGCCGGGTGATTCACTTGAAATGGTACAAGCCAGACGTGCATTTTTAGAGCGTGGGTATTATCGTTTTTTACAGCAAAGCCTTAGTGATATAATCAGTAATATAAGTGCAAAAACTATTATTGATTTAGGATGCGGTGAAGGGTTTTATACCCAAGCAATAGCGAATAAAACAAATGCTGTTGTATACGGTGTCGATATTTCAAAATCAGCGGTTAAATATGCAGCAAAGCGCTACCCTAATTGCCATTTTAGTGTGGCATCAATCAGCCAAGCTCCCTTTAAAAGCCAATTTGCTGATGTACTTGTTAGTGTATTTGCACCTTTATTTGAGCAAGAGCTTGAACGCCTAGCAAATCAAAACGCAACATTAGTAGTTGCAAGCCCAGGACCTTGTCATTTAAAAGAGCTAAAATCGTATATATATTCAGAAGTAAACGAACATACTGAAATAGCCACTCCAAAAGGGTTTCAAAAATCAGAGCAGATCCTTTTAACAGAGCATGTAGCGCTTAGCTTTACTGATATTAAAAACTTAATAATGATGACGCCATTTGCATGGAAATTTAGACCCGAGCACTGGACAGCACTCGAACAAAAAGGTGAACACACTGTCACCTTATCATTTTATATTACTCAGTTTACCAAAATAGATAATGGTATAACCCGCTAAAACTGCTCTTTAGTAAATGCTCTATCCATTTTTTCAAACATATCTTTAAGTAAGTTAGCAAGCTCCATATAACGGGGCTTGTTTTCACTTAACTGCGTTTGATATCCATTAGCCGCCATTTTAGTGTACAGCTCGTTGTACCATTTTTGCATCGCAGGATCTAAAGGCGTTTGCGCTCGTTTGCCTAACCAAAATAAACCTTGTAAAGGTAACGATATAAAAAATAATGCACTTGCAATGGCTTGCGGTAAAAAATCAGAACCCAAGTAATTTAGCTGAAAAAACAATGTTAGCATGGCTAAGATTGGCATTACTGTAATGGCAAGCTCAGTCGCTCTAATTACCCTAAACTCTAAAAACAAAGGCGCAAGCTCTTTGCGCATTGGCCATTTTTTACCATACAAACGGCCTGTTTGTAGTTGTGACATCACACTTTTTTGCATCATGACTCCTCACAGATACTGCTTTTAAATACAATGGAAATACGAGCTATACGCAAAGTGTAACACAAAATGAAAGAGTTACACTTTCTCAGTAAAACAGCTTAAATTTACCTTTTAATGGCGAACAATCCTAACTTAAACATCTCAATTAAGGTAAAGTATTTAACATTGCGTTAACTACTCTGCAATTGAACATTCAATTGTTTTAGCTTTACTTAATACCGTAAGTGTAACGATTACGAATTAACGTTTACTTACTAAATTTGTTTATGGAAATTGAATCTATGCCAACAACCTCTCCTGAATCACAACACGTTTTAGTTTTAAATTGTGGTAGCTCTAGCTTAAAGTTTGCCATTATTGATGCGAACGATGGTCACGAAATTATTTCAGGCCTTGCTGAACGCTTAGGCGCTAAAGCACCCTCTATTAAATACAAATTTAATGGTACTAAAACAGTTATCGACTTAGCGGCTAATCAAGCACATGCTAAGGCTATAAATACGCTTGTAAGCTTAATAAAAGATCACAACTTAGACGAGCAACTTATCGCAGTGGGCCATCGTGTTGTACATGGCGGCGAGCACTTTACGCGATCGGTATTGATTGACGAAAAAGTAATTGCAGGCATTACACAGTCGGCAACGCTTGCGCCGCTTCATGGGCACGCTAATTTACTAGGTATATCGTCAGCGCAGGCATCGTTTGAAGGTTTGCCACAAGTCGCGGTGTTTGATACTGCATTTCACCAAACTATGAATGAAGTTGCCTTTCTTTACGCTCTTCCATATAAGTTGTACACCGAGTTTGGTGTTAGGCGTTATGGTTTTCACGGCACAAGTCATTTTTATGTTGCAGGGCAAACAGCAAAGTTACTTGAGCAACCTATCGAGCAAAGCAATTTTATTAGTGCCCACTTAGGCAACGGCTGTTCTGTATGCGCTATTAAAAATGGTAAGAGTGTTGATACCAGCATGGGACTAACGCCTCTAGAGGGGCTGATAATGGGCACACGTAGCGGCGATATTGACCCTGGTTTATTTAACTTTTTAACCACTCAACTTGATTACACAGCCCAGCAAATAGATAACCTACTAAATCAAAAAAGTGGCTTGTTAGGTATTAGCGAGCTTTCTAACGATTGCCGTACCATTGAAGAAGCCGCTATAGCCGGTGATAAAAAAGCGATACTCGCAATTGAAATGTTTTGCTACCGACTTTCAAAACAAATCGCGGCGTATATGGTGCCATTACAGCGCCTTGATGCTGTTATATTTACTGGTGGTATTGGTGAAAACTCAGATATTATTCGTGAAAAAGTAATTACACAACTTGCCTTTTTAGGCATTAATTGTAATCCGCAAGCCAACCTCAATGCGCGCTTTGGTCAAGAAGGCGTTATTAGCTGTAAAAATTCACACGTCAAAGCAGTTGTAATGCCAACCAATGAAGAATGGGTTATTGCCCTTGATGCTGCAAATATTGTAAAGGAGCTTTAATATGGCACGTCGTATTATGTTAATTCCTGTTTCTACCGGTGTGGGTTTGACGTCGGTATCAGTTGGTTTAGTGCGTGCACTTGAACAAAAAACAGTTAAAGTTAACTTTTTTAAACCAATAGCTCAGCCACGTTCTGGTGAAACAGGCCCTGAAAAATCAACGCAAATAGTTACTCAAGGCTCACCTATCAACCCACCAATGCCTTTTGCACTTGATTATGCTGAGCAAATGATTGGCGACGGTAAAGGTGATGACCTCCTAGAGGAAATTGTTGAACGCTTTGAAAGTAAAATAAACGATAACGAAGTCGCTATTATTGAAGGTATGGTACCTACTCGTCGCCAACCTTATGCTGGGCGTGTAAACCGCGAAATTGCGCAAACACTCGGCGCCGAAATTGTATTTGTACTTACCCCAGGTAATTACACCATTACTCAAATAGAAGACCGCCTTGAAATTGCAGCAGGTAACTACGGTGGTATCGATCATCCTCGCGTACTGGGCTGTATTTTTAATAAAGTAAATGCGCCACTTGATGAAGAAGGTCGTGCACGCGCCGATTTAGTCGATGCCTATAAACCTGAAGAGCTTGAAAACGAGTTAAATCGTTTAGCCTCCCTGCCTATTTTTAAAAAAAATCCGTTTATGTTACTTGGTGCAATCCCGTGGGATTTTGACTTAGTAGCGCCGCGCGTAAAAGACTTAAGCGCATACTTAAAAGCCACGATTATTAACGAAGGCGATATGCTTCATCGTCGTCTGCGCCGTATTACTTTTTGTGCTCGTACGGTTTCAAATATTTTAAATTATTTTACGCCAGGCGCTTTATTAGTAACACCGGGCGATCGCTCTGACATACTTGTTGCTGCGTGCTTATCTGCTATGAACGGCACTAAACTTGGTGCTATATTACTCACCGGTGGTTTTGAGCCAGAGCCACGTATTATGGCCTTGTGTGAGCAAGCCATGCAAACCGGCTTACCAATACTCGCAACCGATGCAGACACGTGGCGTACATCATTACTACTGCATAACTTTAATATGGAAGTACCAAATGATGATGACCAGCGTATTGAAAAAGTAAAAGATCACAACGCAGAGCATATCAATTCAAGCTGGCTAGATACTCTAGCTAAAAGTGTAGGTAAAACTCGTAAGTTATCACCACCCGCATTTCGTTACTTACTTACCACTAAAGCGCGTAAAGCAGGTAAAACCGTGGTTCTACCAGAAGGTAATGAACCTCGTACAATTAAAGCGGCTGCTATTTGTGGTCAACGCGGAATTGCTAAAACTATATTACTAGGCGATCGCGAAGAAATAATGCGCATTGCACAGCAGCAAGGTATTGAGCTAAACGAACATGTAAGTATTATCGAGCCTCAAAGCATTATTAATGATTATATTGCGCCTATGGTCGAAATTCGTAAAAGCAAAGGCCTAACTGCCGTAGTAGCACAAGAGCAACTACAAGATAACGTCGTACTGGGTACAATGATGCTTGAGCAAGGTAAAGTAGACGGTTTAGTATCGGGTGCAGTAAACACTACGGCAAACACAATTCGCCCACCACTGCAATTGATTAAAACAGCACCAGGGTCATCACTAGTATCATCTGTATTTTTTATGCTACTGCCTGACCAAGTGTTAGTTTACGGTGACTGTGCGATTAACCCAGACCCTAATGCTGAACAACTTGCAGACATAGCGATTCAATCTGCCGACTCTGCAGCTGCATTTGGCATAGAGCCGCGTGTTGCCATGATCAGCTACAGCACGGGCACTTCTGGTACAGGTGCCGATGTTGAAAAAGTACGTGAAGCCACAAAAATAGCAAAACAAAAACGTCCTGATCTAATTATCGACGGCCCACTACAATACGATGCAGCTATAATGGAAAACGTAGCACTTAAAAAAGCACCTAACAGCCCTGTAGCCGGTAAAGCGACCGTATTTATATTCCCAGATTTAAATACGGGTAATACCACGTATAAAGCAGTACAACGTAGTGCCGACTTGATAAGTATTGGCCCTATGCTGCAAGGTATGCGTAAACCTGTAAACGATTTAAGCCGTGGTGCATTAGTTGATGATATTGTGTATACAATCGCCTTAACTGCCATTCAGGCAGCTCAAACAGAAGCGCTAATTACTCATTAAACGTAACGTGTGCTTTTTATAGCCTAGCTATTATTTATTTAATAATTAACTAGTTAGGTTATTTATACCCTGCAACCCCCATACTTACCCACAGAAATTGTGGGTAAGTTTTTACTCCCTTCTTTTATCTACTTATTTACTGCTGAGTTAGTCGTTGTTACACCTTTAATTTAAAGCCAATAATCTATACTATAAAGCTATCAATATTGCTGTTCGCAGGCTTTTAATGTCAAAACAAACATTACAATTACACAGCACCATTTTATCTATACACAGTTTAGATGTAGATGCCGACATACCTGCGGCACTTTTAAAGCAATCTTTGTTTTTTATTTCTAAAACCCATGATGAACTTTCAATTGTATGCCCAAGCGATTTTGAAGTAAAAAGCCTGGATACCGAACCCGACTGGCAAGCTTTAGAGGTTGTAGGTCCACTTGGCTTTTCGTTAACCGGAATTATGGCTAATATTTCAGGGGTATTAGCGCGCGCTAAAATTTCTATCTTTTCAATCTCAACCTACGATACTGATTATATTCTCATAAAAAAACACACTGCAGAAAATGCTATTTCCGCTTTAAAAAAAGAGGGTTATAACGTGGTGGTAAACTAACTTATGAAAGCTCAAAAAATTGACTATTTAGCTCAAAATAAAACGCCTCTTAATGCAATAAATATTACCAGCCCATTTACAGGTAAAGTAATTGAACTGAAAGAGCATCCAGAACCTTTTTTTCGTTTTGGCACTCTGGGCCCTGGTATTATGGTGCAACTAACAAGTCATAAAATTTTATCACCGTTTGATGGAACTTTATTACAAGTAAAAAATGCAGGTACTGAGTTTATTCTACAAGCTAATAATGGTCTAAAAGTCTTGATTAACTTAACTATTTTTGATTCGCAATCAATTACGCATACCCATATTGCGCAACTCAATGGTAGCAAAATATGCAAAGGTCAACGCCTTGCTTATTTTGATTTACGAGAACTTGATACTCCAATGCTTGCTAGTTTAATTTTACTAAACGGCCATAACCTTGGCACATTTCATTACTCGCACTCGCATGTAAATGCGGGTGAAGACACACTATTAACTATTATTAAGAAGAACTAGATTTATGATCACTCTATACGGCATTAGCAACTGCGATACGATAAAAAAAGCTAAAAAACATTTAACTGATAACAACATCGAATTTACGTTTCATGACTACCGCAAAGATGGTGTAAATGAGCAAATGGTGAGTGAATTTGCAGACAAGCTCGATTGGGAACAAATCGTTAATAAACGTGGAACAACTTATCGCGCATTAACTGATGAGCAAAAACAGAGTCTAACTAAAGAAAGTGCTATCCCATTGTTGGTTGAACAACCTGCCATGATCAAACGTCCAGTACTGGTAAACAATGGCAGTTACCATTTAGGTTTTAAAGCAGCCCAATACGACGAGATTTTTAAATAATGACTAATGACGTAACTCAACTCGCCCAAGCGCTAATCCAACGTGAATCGGTAACGCCCGAAGATGCTGGCTGCCAACAAATGATAAACGATCGCCTTGCTGCGGTTGGTTTTAATATAGAATCATTATTTTTTACCGACACACTTAATACTTGGGCTCGAAAAGGCACACAATCGCCGCACTTTTGTTTTGCTGGTCACACCGACGTTGTACCAACAGGCCCTGAAAAAAATTGGCAACACCCGCCGTTTTCAGGATTAATAAAAGATGGCCTACTGCACGGGCGTGGCGCTGCCGATATGAAAGGCTCATTAGCCGCAATGCTTGTAGCAACAGAGCGTTTTGTTACTAAACATCCAGATCATAAAGGCTCGATTTCTTTTTTAATCACTTCTGACGAAGAAGGACCGTTTATAAACGGCACAACACGTGTAATAGATACGCTAGAGGCACGCGGTGAAAAAATTGATATGTGCCTAGTAGGCGAACCCTCATCACGAGATGTATTAGGTGATGTTGTTAAAAATGGCCGAAGAGGTTCACTTACCGCTTACCTAACGGTTAAAGGCGTACAAGGTCATGTCGCCTACCCACATTTAGCACAAAACCCAATTCATCTAGCAACGCCTGCCCTTACTGAGCTTAGCCAAACTGTGTGGGATAACGGAAATGAATACTTCCCTGCTACCAGCTTTCAAATTTCGAATATTAATGGCGGCACAGGTGCTGGTAACGTGATCCCGGGTGATCTAGAAGTACAGTTTAACTTTAGATTTAGCACGCAAGTAACACATGAGCAACTCCAACAGCGTGTAAATGACATTCTACAAAAGCATAACTTAAATTATGAATTAAGTTGGATAGTAAATGGCTTACCTTTTATTACCGAGCACGGGCCGCTTGTTGATGCCACTGTTACAGCTATTAAATCAGTAACCGGTTTAACCACTAATCTAGAAACCACGGGTGGTACATCAGATGGTCGTTTTATTGCACAAACAGGGGCTAAAGTAATTGAACTTGGACCACGTAACGCCACTATCCATAAAGTAGATGAATGCGTAAGTACCGATGATTTAATAGCCCTTACCGACATTTACGAGCAAATATTAGAGCAACTTTTAGCATAATGGATGTAACTAAACCAACACCAATAATGTGTATCACAGGGCAAAGTGATACACATTTAACTGATATACAAAATCATCGCTTGCACAGCGCTATTATCAGCGACTTTTTAGCGCTGCAAAGTGCAGCACAAAAAGCAGGATTTGAGCTTACTATTGCCTCAAGTTTTCGCGACTTTAATCGTCAATCAATTATTTGGAATAATAAGTTTTTAGGTATTAGACCTGTTTTCAATAACCAGCAAAAGGTTGTAGATTTAACTAAATTAAATGATGTAGATAAATGCATAGCAATAATGCTCTACTCTGCATTACCTGGGGCAAGCAGGCACCATTTAGGCACCGATTTAGACGTGTTTGATAAAGCTGCGGTAAGTGATGATTATAAACTACAGCTAACACCCGATGAATATCTGCAAGGTGGGCCGTTTGCGCCTTTAAGTAATTGGCTTGATACTAACTTAGATAAATTTGGCTTTTATCGCCCTTACCAGCATGATTTAGGTGGTGTCGCACCTGAGCTTTGGCATATAAGCCATATTAAGCAATCACAATTATTAGTGAATAAGCTTAGCGAGCAAGTACTTTTTGAATGCATAAAAAACAGTGAACTACAGGGTAAGCAGGCAATACTTGATAACTTACCCGCTATTTATACACGCTTTGTAACAAACGTGAGTTCCCCTTAAAAAGAAGGTTAACTTAAATGATATTAAATCTTCTTTTTATTTAAAATAAATACCAGCACAGCGCCTAATATTAACGAGCTTGCTACTATAAATTCCATTGTTACCTGCTCTGATAAAAACAAGACCCCAGCAACGGCTGCAAGTACAGGTACACAAAGCTGCACAACAGCAGCTTGGGTACTTTTAAGCAGTGGCATAGCCACATACCAAACACTGTAACCAATTCCAGACGCTATCGCACCCGAGGCACATGCAAGCAAAACCCCTTCAATACTCATATTTTTTAAATAACTCATGCCAACAAGTAATAAAACAGGGATAGCCACTAAGCTTCTTATAAAGTTAAACCCCGTAGTACGCAGTGGCGATACGCACACTTTACCGCGAATACTGTAAATACCCCATGCCACACCACTGAGTGCCATAAGTGATGCACCTAATAATGAAGGTACAGCAGCAGATGGCAGCATTAAATATACAAACCCACCTAGCGCCACTATAAACGCGCACCACTGAAGCACACTCAACTGCTCTTTTTGATATATACCCCAGCCAATCATAGTGAGTTGCACGGCTGAAAACAAAATCAGTGCACCGGTGCCTGTATCCAGCTCTACGTATGCAATCGAAAAACAAAGTGCATAAACTAATAGGCTTATACTGCTTCGCCAGCTTCCTTTATCGCTTAAAATAGCGGGGTTAAAAGTGCCTTTTCGTTTTAAATTATGAGTATAAATAGCCATTATAATGCCCAAACACGCAGCACCACTGAGTAAGCGAATAACTGTAAAGTTCCAAGCATCTATATAGCCTTCGGCTAAAGCCATTCTGCAAAAAAGAGAGTTTGCAGCAAACGCAATTAAAGCAATTATTGTGTACAACGTAGCTTTCAAAAAAATTCCTTAGCAATAAAAACAAATTACAGCGTTATTTCAATTAATTAATTAACCTACTAAGCTAAAAACATTGTCATAAGCGCCTATAAAACCGCTTACTGAGCAGCACATTTAAACAGGATTGGTATAACTGTGCAAAGGGAGTATTTAGTTTTAATAAATTAGATTATTTATACTAAAATCTTAGCCGCATTTGCAAAATACGGTGTCTACAACACAAGATATCCTTTTAGTATTTTTCGTATACGACTTAGTGAATAGCAATTACTTCATTTAAAAAATTCATTTATCATTACGCTTTAGGGATCATTGTATTCAATAAGACCAATAAAGTACCTTAAGTATTTCAATATTGTTACCCAACAAGAAAATTCACACTTTGTTCACCAATGTCATTTTATATTTCTTTATTAGCAGGCAGTTTTACTCTACGATTTTTTACAATATTTCACACATTTAGCTAAAAATAATATGTTAATGTATACAGGTGAATTTAGAGGAGTGCGCAGTGCGCCTAAGTATAATTTTAAGCTTTTGTTGTATTTTAAGTGGGTGTAGCACAATGGGCTTTAATGACCTATTTAATGACTATGCCACGCAAATGACACCAATAAGAAATGCGATCGAGAAAAACAATATCGAAGAAGCGCAATCCCTTATTGCCGATAATAGCACCATGCACAGCAGCTACTTACTCAACCAACTTGAGCAAGCTCGTTTAAACGACTTAGCCAATATGCCACAAGAGGCACAAGGTAAATTTGAGAACGTGTATACGCAAATGCAAAAAAAACGTGAAGCCGCCAAAATACAAGTAAGTGCGGGGCTTGAGCAAAGCAATGCGTTATTTACTAACGACTCAGCCATAACTTATGTGCCACCGGCTTACGAAATGAGTATGCTTCATAGTTATAAAGCACTTAACTACGTGTATAAAAATGATGTAGAAGGCGCTTTGGTCGAAATTCGCCGCGCTAATAAAGTACAAGTTGATGCACTAAGCGAAAATAAAACAGATGGCGACTCAACAGTTAAAGAAGCGCAGCAGCACTACCCTAGCATGGGCAATGTAACCAGAGATGTAAAAAATGGCTTTCAAAATGCCTACACATTTTATTTATCTGCTTTGCTTTATCAAAGTGCTAAACAGTATGACGATGCTTATATTGATTATAAAAAAGCACTGGCTATACAACCTAACAATATTTATTTACAGCAGGACGTAATGCGCCTTGCTAAAAAACAAGGGTTTGACCAAGACCTAAGTGAATTTAAAAAACGTTTTAGTGATGCACCCACAATTTCTGCAACGCAAGGCGAAGTAATTGTTTTATTTGAACAAGGCTTAGTACCAAAACAAGATGAATTTAAACTGCGCTTACCAATTTATTCATCACGCGGCGATGCACGCTTTTACAGCCTTGCAATGCCAGTGTATAAAGATAATGCCTATGTGCGCCGCCTTAATAATATAAACATAGATGCACAAAGCATAGAGCTGAGCCCATTAGTACACATTGAAGCACTTGCAGCAAAAACATTAGAAGATCAAATACCTGCAAAAGTAGCTCGCCAAGTACTCAGATTAGTAGCTAAAGAGAAAGTGCGTGCAGAACTTGCTCGCAGTGCCGGTGATGTAGGTAACATACTTGCTAATATTTATAATTTGGCGTCTGAGCAAGCTGATACACGTAGCTGGCTTACACTTCCAAATCAAATAAGTGTTGCAAGGCAAAGCCTAAATACAGGTGAGCATTCTCTGCATATAGGCACACAAGCACCTATAAATTTTACCGTTAGTAAGCAAGGGTTAACGTTAATTTACTTAACCTCCGTTAATAACTACTTTAATTACCACGTAGTTCAACTTTAGGAGCCATCATGAAATACATAGCGCCATTATTAGCAGTCTTAATGCTCAGTGCATGTTCCAGCAAACCGGTTACATCGGGTATTTCTGTTGAACAAAATAAAAATCAGTTTAATGAGCAATTACGTGTAGATAACCCAGAGCTCGGTAAAAAGCTGGCCATTACTGATGTTAAAACACGTCAAACCAACCAGTTAACCGATGTAGTAGTGACACTTTCGAGCCAGTATAAAAAATCACAGTATTTGCAGTATCAATTTAATTGGTTTGATAAAGACGGCTTTGTTATTAAAGGCAATCATTCACCTTGGCAAGCACTCACCTTATTTGGTTTTGCAAAAACACAATTACCGGGCTTAGCACCTAGCTCTGATGCGGTTACCTTTTCTTTAGCAGTAAGAGAAGTGTCTACCGAATCACAAGAATTTAAAGATTAAAGGAAACAACCATGATCACCAGTAACAAATTTAAAACAGCATCAACTTACGCTTTAGTTGGCTTGAGCGCTTTAGTATTAAGTGGCTGTGCTAATAAAGCCGTAGTAAGTTATGGCGATGCACAAGCAGTTGAAACAACAGATATTAATTTTGGTTCTACCGACTTACAAAAAGTAGCGAGCCAAATGACCGACTCATTACTCAGCTCACCTGTTGTTGGCACAATGACCGCTAATAAACGCCCTGTAGTATTTGTTGAACGTATTAAAAATAAAACCAGCGAGCACATTGATACAGAATCAATCACCGATTCAATCTCAACACAAATGCTACGCAGCGGTAAGTTCCGTTTTGTAGATATGACCCGTGTTGAGTCAGTACGTGAGCAATTAACGTTTCAAAATGAAGATGCTCTTGTTAACCCTGCAACAGCCGTTGCATTTGGTAAACAAATTGGTGCGCAATATATGTTATACGGAAACTTATCAAGCATCGTTAAATCAAATGCCGATAAATCAGACGTATACTATAAATTTACAATGCGTTTAATGGATATGGAAAGCGGCCTAGTTGAGTGGGCAGACGAAACTGAAATTCGTAAAACTAAAGAAAAATCAACCTTTGGCTGGTAGCTAATACCAATCTGCTTATATATGGGGTCTATTTAACGTTAAGAAAATTACGCTAGTACTAGGCAAAAATTTTTGTATTTAGTTGTTCTAAATAAAAAATTTTTAACGACGTTATAGCGCAATTTAATTCGTTAAATTGATCAAA
The DNA here is from genome assembly GCF_015864285.1 of Pseudoalteromonas sp. NZS100_1. Lineage (NCBI taxonomy): Bacteria > Pseudomonadati > Pseudomonadota > Gammaproteobacteria > Alteromonadales > Pseudoalteromonadaceae > Pseudoalteromonas > Pseudoalteromonas sp. NZS100_1. The sequence goes on along the minus strand of NZ_JADYXN010000002.1, from coordinate 960 downwards.
GATTTATGCAGGTTGGTATAAAAGGAGCAAGTTATGAAAGCAATTACTGTAATTATGTGCGCTTTACTTACAATAAGCGCGCCTACGTTTGCTAAATACGAGCGCAACAAAGCAGTCCCTGTGCAGCAAGTTTTATTTGGTGACGTAAAATCGGTACGCAATATTACCGAACAAGAAATCATTCAAGACAAAAACAACGGCTGGAAAACCTTCGGCGGTGCATTACTCGGTGGCGTAGTAGGCAACCAGTTTGGTGGTGGTAGCGGCCGCACAGTAGCAACAATATTAGGTTCGGTAATTGGCGGCAGTGTTGCACATAATAGGCAGCAGCAAAGTCATTATCAGCAAAATCACTTTGTAGAGTTATTAATACAAGTTGAAAATGGCGACCAGTTTATGGTTGTTCAAGATCAGGACCAATCAATGCGTTTTAGCAAAGGCGATAACGTAAGATTAGTGTACTTGAACGACAACACAGTGCGTGTAGATAAAGCTTACTAGGACGTGCTGAACTTTGGTGGTTGAATTTGCAGCAGAATATTTGGTATTTAGACAAGGCAGAGCCTATGAACTGTGGTTGTTCCCTATAAATAGGCGATAACGCAGCATAAATGCCAAACATGCGCTGCCCGAAGGGTTCTGCCTAGCGGCAATTAACTCTTTGTTGCCTACATGGATGTAGGTAAGGGGCGTGAGCAGGACGCGGAAGCTTTGCTCGGTTTTTACTTAGCCCACTAGGTTACAAACCTCGCGTCGCGATTAAATCGCCCCTAGATTGAACAAATTTCAATCCACAAAGATCAACACGCCCTGTTAATATATTCATGACTAAAGTAAAAAACGAGCCAAATTTGGCTAATGCCGATCAGTTAAGAAAATTACAGGTTGACCGATCCAAACGATCATGCAAAATCCGTAGTTAGGAAACTAACTACGGATTTTTTTGTGAATATAGAACAA